>CAZSDC010000190.1:0-6134 GCA_964605515.1 uncultured Chthoniobacter sp. | reverse complement strand
TGCGGATCATGAACCGGTCGTAGCAGTCGCCGACCGAGCCGCGCGGGACACGGAACTTGAACCGGTTGTAGATCCCGTAATTGTCAACCTTACGGATGTCTTGGTCCACGCCCGCGGCGCGGAGGACCGGGCCTGACAATCCGCCATTGATCGCGCGTTTGGCGGTCAGGGGTGCGATGCCCTGCAGGCGGGCCAGGAGAATCTCATTGCCAGTAAGGAGAGCCTCCATCTCGTCGAGAAATGCGGGGAATCCGTCCACCAGCTTGCGGGCCGATTCGATCCATCCCGCAGGCAGGTCACAGCGGCATCCGCCGAAGCGCATATAGTTGCACATCATTCGCGCGCCGGTGAGTGCTTCAAAGAGATCGAGGATTTTTTCGCGTTCGCGAAACGCATACATGAGGGCGGTCCCCCAGGCGCCCATGTCGCCGAGGACGAAACCGAGAAAGGCGACGTGGTTCTGCAGGCGGGTGAGTTCAGCGGTGATCACGCGGATGTATTCCGCGCGTTCGGCGACCTCGATGCCGGCAAGCTTTTCTACGGCGAGCGCATACGCCCAGTTGTTGGTGAGCGGGCAGATGTAGTCAAGGCGATCGGTATAGGGCATCGCGGCGAGCCACGAGTTGCCCTCAGCAATTTTTTCGTGGTTGCGGTGGAGATATCCAAAAACCGGCTGGAGCTTCGTGACCGTCTCGCCGTCGAGCGTCACGTTCATGCGGAAGACACCGTGTGTCGAGGGATGCTGGGGGCCGAGCGAGACGTCAATCGTCCGGGAGGGGGCGAGCGAGGGAAGATAGCTCATGCGGCCTCCGTGCGGGCCTTGACCTTCACGAGAATCTCGTCGTGAGGAGTCGGTTCGTATTCGAAATCGTCCGGCGGATTATAGTCCTTGCGCATCGGATGATCGGCAAACTCGTCCCACATCAGGATCCGGCGCAGGTCGGGGTGGCCGTCGAAGCGGATCCCGAAAAGGTCGTAGGCCTCGCGTTCCTGAAAATCTGCGCTCTTCCAGACGGGAGTGAGGGAAGGGATGGACACATCGTCGGTACGGTTGCCCGTTCGCACCCGCAGAGTCAGGACACCGGATCTTTTTGAGATCGAGAACACGTGATAGACCGCCTCCAAGAAGCCGGGGATCTCGCGTTCGACCGTCTCCTTCACCTCGGTCTCGACTCCCTCAACCGTCTCCTTGCGGACAATCGTCTCCTTGACCTTCCGGGCCGGCCAGTCCACTCCGCTCACATTCGAGCAAAAATCGTATCCGAGCGAGTTGCGCAGGAATTCTGCCACTGCGCGGGCATCCTTCGGGCAGACAATCAGAGAGTGCTGTGCGCACGGGCTCGGGTTTTGGAGAAGTTCGACCCCGGCTGACGGCAGGGCAGCGCGGATGGCTTCGAGAATTCCTGTCATTCCCCGGCCCTCCGTGGCGGATCGGGCCGGAAGATCCTGGGATTCAACGCGGGTTCGAGGTCGTGGGCTCCGTAGGCGGGAACCGGGTAGTCAGCGGCATCGTCCGTGTCGGCATGGCGGGCGCGGTGCGGCCCAAACAGCCGCTGGCCCTGGATTTTTTCCTGGAGCTTGATGAGCCCCTCGAGAAGTGCCTCCGGGCGCGGGGGACATCCTGGAATCGCGACATCAACGGGAATGTAACGGTCGATCCCCTTGAGAACATTGTAACCTTCCTTGAACGGTCCGCCTGAGATCGCGCAGGCGCCCATGGCGATCACGTATTTCGGCTCGGGCATTTGGTTGTAGAGACGCACGACCAGCGGGGCCATTTTCTTGGTCACTGTGCCGGCAATGATCATCAGGTCGGCCTGGCGGGGGGAAGGTCGGAACACCTCCGCTCCGAATCGTGCCATGTCAAACCGCGCAGCCGCAGTCGCGATCATCTCGATCGCACAACATGCCAGCCCGAACTGCAGTGGCCAGAGCGAGTTCTTGCGGCCCCAATTATAAAGATCCTCGAATGAGGCCACGAAGATTCCGCGCTTTTGCAAATCCGCTTTGAGTTCTTCGTCCAGCATGGTGAATTGTTATTAGCTTGGCTTATAGCAAATCTTCCCTGCGACGCAAAAGCTTTCGTTTAGTGACCTGCATCAAAAAAGGTCAGGTTCGGCGGATCGCCACCTGCGTGTGCGATCCTCAAGCCCGCAACGATTATCTGGTGATGGGGAGGATGGGAAGTGTCGAGTAGCCGGGTTACTCGCCATCCTTGGGCCCGATGGTTCGCTCGCCGACAAATTCTTCCTGTAGCGTCCCGAGGAAATGAAGCGTCGAGTTTTTGGTGTTCTTTGCGGCGTGGCCGGCGGCTTTTCCAACATTTTCGAGAATCCCCCCATCCTTGCTCGCCGGCGTGGCTTCGGCGCGGGCCTTTGCATCCGGGTCGGGCTGGAGGGAACTCACCACGGTGCCGCCCTTGGCGGAAATGCGAACCGTCCCGACAGGGGCTCCCATGTGGTCAGAGAGCTTCACGGTCCAGACCGGCGCCTTGCTGTCTGCGTCCGTCCGGAGCGTGTAGTCGATCCAATCAAATCCGAGTTCGCTTTTTATTGCTTCCTTGTGGGCGATGCGAAAGACCGCGTCCGCATCCGCGGTGAGCATGTGGGTATCGATCGGTGGAAGCCCGGCAATGTCGGACATTCCCCGGAGCGGGGTCCGTTCGCCGGTGATTTTTCCATCGGTCACCGTGATTTCGCGCACGCCTCCGCGCGCGGTGGAATCGCTGAGGAGGAAGATCCATTCTTTCGGCTGGGGGTCTCCCCGCTCACCGCGGATTTCGACGACCTTAGCCGAGGCGGCATAGGGCTGGGATTCGATGGCCTGCAGGCCGGCCTGAACTGGACCGGTCGGCGACGCCACAACCTTCGCAGCCAGCAGAAGTGTGAGAACAGGCAGGAGTCGAAGCATTGGCGGCATGATTCACCAGAAGACAGGATTCTTCCAATGGAAAAGTGACGAGGCTGGCAAAGCGCGGTCGGTTGTGACAGATTCCCGGCATGTCAGAGGAATCCCTCCGCAAGTCCCTGCAGATTTACAAAGGGCTGGTTGAAGTCAGCGGGCTGATCAATTCCATCACCGACTATGGGGAGCTGCTGCGCGCGATTCTCGATGTGGCGCGGCGGGTCATCCGCGCGGAAGCTGCATCGTTGTTTTTGGTGGATCCGGAAACCGGGGACCTCGAGCTTGCGATCGCGACGCGGGGGGAGACCGGCTACGTCGAGCCCAAGCTATCGGTCCCGAAAGGGAAGGGGATTGTGGGCTGGGTCTTCGAGCACGATGAGCCGCTGCTGATTCCCGACGCCTACCAGGACGAGAGGTTTTTCAAAGAGGCGGACTTGAAGACCGGATTTGTCACGCGCTCGATCATCTGTGCCCCGCTGAAAAGCGAATCCCAGCTCCTCGGTGTCCTGCAGGTGTTGAACCCGCGCGAGAAGCCCGCCTTTGAAGCGGAGGATTTCGAGGGGTTCTGCGCGTATGCGAACCTGACCGCGACCGCGATTGAAAAACTCCGGACGCTGGAAAAGATCCGCGCCCAGGAACGCGTCGAGCGGGATCTTGCGATCGCGGCGGAGATTCAAAGCCAGCTCCTCTCGCGGGCGATTCCCAAAGATATTCAAGGCGCGACATTTTCGGCCCACAATATGCCCGCCGCGAATGTCGGCGGCGATTTTTACGGGGTGTTTGCGCGCAGCCCGGACGAGATCTGCTTCGTGATCGGCGATGTGTCGGGGAAGGGGATTTCCGCCGCGCTGCTCATGGCGCAGACGCTGAGCGCGATGCAGTTCGTTCTCGCGGCGGCAACCGGGCCGTCCACCGCGCTGTCCCACCTCAACGAGACCCTCTATGCCAACATCATCCGGGGCATGTTCGTCACCACGATCATCGCCCGGATGACGCCCGCCTCGCGGAGCGTGGAGATTGCGAGTGCGGGGCACTGCCTGCCTGTGCTGGTTAAAGCTGACGGCTCGGCGTCGAAGGTCGAGACCCCGGCGGCGCTTCCGCTTGGAATCCTGCCGAAAGTCACCTACCACCACGGCACTTTGGTCCTCGAACCCGGGGACCGGATTATTGTTTACACCGATGGCCTGAGTGAGTCGCGCAAGGAAGGGGGCGATTCGCAATTCGACGAATGCCTCCTCCATCACGCCTCGGGGCCGGCTGCGGACACAGACGCACTCCTCAAACGGATCGTGAATGCCGAACTCCGGCACCGCGGATCCGGTCGCCAGCTCGACGACCTGACAATTCTTGTGGGGGGATTCGAATGAAGAGGACGATCCGGTTTTCAAGCGACACCTGCCAGTTGGCAGACGTCCGCAGGGAGGTGCGGGCATTTCTGGCTGCAAACGGTTTCGACGACTGCGCAACCGAGTTGATGGTCCTCGCCCTCGATGAGGCCTGCACGAACGTGATCCGCCACGCCTACGCCCACGAATGCAAGCCAGTGCGCCTGGAAATGAGCGGCCTCCGCAGGCTGGTCAGGTTTGTGCTGCGGGACTATGGCCGCTCCTGCGACCCCTCCAAGATTAAAAGCCGCGCACTCGAAGACATCCGTCCCGGCGGTCTCGGCGTCCACATCATCAAGCAGGCATTCGACACCGTTACCTACTCGCCGCAGGCCAAAGGCACTCGCCTGGTCCTGGAAAAAATCCGGCCGCCCCGCGGCTGAAGGCACACTGCAGGCAGCCTTCACAAACCGTAGGATTCAGTTTCGAAGCGCCGGATTCGGTTCTTCTCATTAGCAAGTAGGACGAAACGGCGGCATTCCTCCAAGTTGGCACTGGTTTTGAGGGGTGACCCCAACCGCTTGTGTTCGCTTTTTTTGCGAACCACAAAGTTTAGGGTTGAAACCTGCCGAAACGGATGCGATACAGAGGCCTCTTGAACCGCTCTGACTTCCAGAACGCTTCGATCTGTGTCGGGAAATCCACAGGAACCCCGACTGCGATGACTCGGCTTCTGACCACATTTTCCCGGGAAGCACAATTTCCAATGCTTACTTTAAGCGAACGGTTTTTCCAATCTCAAGTCCACCACATCATCCATCCAACCCATGCATCTGCCATCTGCGATTGAATCCCCCGAGGAGCAAAGCCTGTTTTTTCCCGGCGTTGAAAAGTCCTCCGGGCGGAGGGCTGCGGGTTCGGTGAAGAACTTTGTCATTGATACGAACGTCCTTCTTCACGACCCGCACAGCATCAACCGCTTTGAGAACAACCATGTCTTTATCCCGGTCGAGGTGTTGTCCGAGTTGGACCGGTTCAAGAACGAGCAGACCGAGCGGGGGGCAAACGCGCGGAAGGTCCACCGGTTCCTCAACCAGGTCTTCGGGCAGAATGCGAAAAAGGTCACCCGGGGGGTTGCGACGGCGGGCGGGGGGTCGGTGCGGATCCTCATCAACGAGGCGCTCGGAAAAAACGGAACCTCCCCGGCGATGCGCCGGTTTCTGAGAATCTTTCCCGATCAGGAGCGCATGGATCACCGGATCATGGGGGCCTGTCTTGCGCTTCAGGAGCACGAGGATCACCCGACGATTCTTGTCACCAAGGATCTCAACATGCAGCTCAAGGCGATGGCTATCGGGCTGACGTGCGAGGATTATCTCAACGACAAAGTCGCGGTAAAAGACGCGGAGGGATACGACACCCGCTCGATCCAGGTCGAGGCACACGAGCTCCAGAGATTCGGGAGCTCCCGATCAATCGATCTCGACGCCTCGCGCACCGGCCCGATCGAGCTCAACGAATACGTGCTCCTCGCGGTGGATCACCACAAGCTGATGCCCGCGCGGCATATGGGAGGGGGGCATTTTGTGCGGCTCAATGTGCCGCCGACCTTGCAGATGCCGAAGGGGATCGAACTCCGCCCGGCCAACCCCGGCCAGCAGTGCTTTCTCGACGCCCTGCTCGATCCGGAGATTTCGCTCATCACCTGCTACGGACAAGCCGGAACCGGCAAGACCCTTCTCGCCGTCGCCGCCGGGCTTTTCCTCACCGGGCAGCGGACCTTCAACGGGATGACCGTCAGCCGTCCGGTCGTGGCCATGGGTGATACGCTCGGATTCCTGCCGGGAACTCTCCAGGAAAAAATGCACCCGTGGCTGCAGTCGATCTACGATGCCTTCGAGGTGC
>CAZSDC010000189.1:0-6176 GCA_964605515.1 uncultured Chthoniobacter sp. | reverse complement strand
GCGGGAACCCATTACGACCTGGAAGCCACCCTGCCGCTCAAGGCGCTGGGCCTGCCCCAGGGCGCCCCGGCGTTCCTCTTTGATGCGATTTTCAACCTCACCGCTCTCGGCGATGCCCACAGCGGCGGACGCGCCCCGCTCAGCGGCCGTCTGGATTCATGCGTCACCAGCCTCCATTTCGCCAGGGTTACGCGCTGAAAGGTGCCACCGCCCGCGCCGAGGGGCATTTCCGGGAAATAATTCCCGGAAAAAACCTTGCTCCAGACCGCGCGATGCGCTACAAATTACCAAAAGTGATTTCAGGTAGATAACATACGCCAGAAGCCATGCAAAAACTCCTCTCTCTCCTGCTCGGTGCCGTAACGGTTTTTACTGGCAGCGCGTTCGCCCAAAACGCCACCACCACGCCGGTCGGGGCTCAAACAACAACTCTCGCAGTCGGACGTAATGCGCTTGGGTTGCCCCTGCTGAATCCTGATCTTCTTTCAGCAACAGCCACTGGTTTGTCCGGAAGCAGCTTGTCAATCACCGGGCAAACAAATATCGGAGCACTCCTCACAGCAGGTGAACCCTACTACATTGAGGTTTACGGTGGGACCCTGAAAGGGGACCGATTCGATGTTGACACTGCCGCCACGATTACTGCGGCAAACGGGTCGGTCGTTCTCAACTCTTCGAGTGCAAACAACTCCTTCCCCATTGCAAGCATTGGCACATCGCTCGATAATGCAAGTGTGGTTTTGCGCAAGCATGTCACCATTGAGCAGGTCCAGGCTTCCATCTCTCCTGCCCTTGTTGGAAATAATAATTCGTCGCTCGCCGATCAGATTTCATTTTATGACAATTCTGGAAATGGATATTTAAGTTATTATCTCAGAGGGGACCTCACGACATGGCGTCGAGTGGGAACGACTCAAACCGCGAACAAAACACCGATTCCGCCTGGCGTAGGTGTTTTCTTTGAGAAAAAGGGGTCGCCTGCCACACTCGTCGAGGTCGGGTCTGTTAGAGTAAATGATTTCGCCCTCAAATACTCCGTCGGGGATCAGCTTCTTGCTCCAGGTTTCCCCATAGCCGTTAGTCCTGCATCACTTGGAGCGACATCAACAAACGGTTGGACCGGAAACAACTCGCAATCTAGCGCGGATCGAGTGTCTGTTTATAACCCATCGCTTGGTGGCTACGACTCTTTCTATCTCAGAGGAGACGGGGCAACATGGAGGAAAGTTGGAACAACAACTGTGGTCACTAGCACGGATTTGGTACAGCCCTCACAGGCGTATTTTGTTTCACGCAAAACTTCGGACAGTGTCACTTTAGTAAACCCGATAGCCCCATAATCACCAGGGCAACACCAAACAATTCGATCATTCATAAGCCATGAAATTATTTGCAAATAGCCTTAAGCTCCTTGTTCTGCTTGCTCTCGTTTCTCTGGGTGTGTCAAACGTTCTCCAAGCTGAGACTTTGAGCATCTTTGATGATTCCTTCATTGTCAGCAATTATCCCGTAACCTCCAACATTTTGAGTGGCCGCTGGGGAACTTGGGATAGCCTTAATTCTGTGTTTACCCAGGCTGTAACAAGTTCACTAAATGCAGGCTATGTTGATCTTTCTACGCCGGAACTTTCAATCACACTCAACCAGCTTAACAACACGGTTTACACGGCTGGAACGCCCCTCGCTCTCGCGATTTTTACTGATGGTTCCGCCGACGCACAAACGCTAAATTGGGGAGGAACCGTAACGAGAGCCGCTGTGTTGACCGATTCTTCGTGGGTCGCACCTACATTTGGTAACAACGCAAATCCAGTTGACTGGGTATTTACCATCAACACTGCTGCTGTGAAGGGCACGTTTTCATACAACGCCGGGAATCAGCTGATTGGCCTCGCCACCGTACCCGAGCCGACGACCTGGGCGCTTTTGGCCGGGAGCCTGACGATGGTCATGGTCTTCCGCCGCCGCTCGCGGGTCTAAATTTCAATCCCAAACCGAAGGCAAAACGGACGCGGAGCGATCCGCGTCCGTTTTCTTTGCCGGAAGCGATATTCGCGTTGTTCATCTTGAAAACGTGTGTATCATATTGCCGTGGTCTTTGAATACGATCCGAAGAAGAGTGCCGCCAACTTGGTGAAGCATGGGATCGATTTCGAGACAGCGAAGAAATTATGGGACGGAAAAGTGGTGGCCGGCCGCGCGAAAAGTGAGGGTGAGCCAAGATTGCTGGCAGTCGGTAGGATTGGCGGCAAATTCTGGAGCGTGATCATCACATTCCGCCGCGGAAACATCCGGATCATCAGTGCGAGGAGGAGCCAGAAACATGAAATCAAAAATTACGAAAGACACCAGGGCGACGACCGCTGACAACCTCGAAAAGAAGTTCGACGAGGGGGGCGACGTTTCGGACTACTTCGATTTCTCAAAGCCCGTTGTCTGGGGTGGAGAGAGGTCCGGAGCCGGGAGAAAACGGCTCGGGAAAATCCGGAAACAAATTGTGCTGCCCTTGGCGATCGTCACAAAGGTCGAGGCCATCGCAAAGAAAAAGCACCTGAGTTTTTCGGCAACAATCGAGTCCGCCTGTGCTGCCTTGCGCTGAAAAATGGGGGGCGAAACGGGGCTGAAGACTCTAGACGGTCTTCCCGAGAGTCTATGATGCGCATCACGACAAAATGAGAAATCTGCTTGCGCCATTTTTTCGGCGGCGAGGGTGCAAGGAGCCGAAGGTTGCGGTGGATTGAATCTCTAAACGGACGCGGAGAAATCCGCGCCCTTTTTCTTTCTCCCCAGCAATTGGGGGCTGCGCGCTGGCGATCAACCTGCGTGGATATTGGAATGCCGACGATTCTGAGAGAGAAGGGATACTCGGTGAAAATTTTTGTGGCCGAATAGGGAGAGCCGGCGCATGTCCATGTCTTCGAGAGATGATGCCCAAGTGAAGGCGTGGCTGTCCCCGGTGAGGCTGACACGAAATCGCGGATTCCGGCCGCAGGAATTATCCGAAATTTACCGCATACTCAAAGATCACGAAACCCAACTAGAGAAGGCCTACCATGAACTCCGCGGACGTTGAAAAGCACGATTACATTGAAGTGCCGGACGATGCCGATGCGCCGGATGTGCGCACAGTGCGCTTTGAGGGCGAGTTGATGATTTGGGAGATGATCGACGGGCGACTGGCAACGGCCCCGTTGACTCACTGGCCGACTCTTTGGCTGGCCACCCGGGAAGAGCGGGAAACTTTCCAAATCGCCCGCTACTCTGTGTATTGGCCGCTGCTGGATACGGACATCGCCAGCGACCACATCCTCCGAGGCTACAAGGAGCATAGGAATTTCGCCCACAAAGCATGGGACCGCTGGATGGCCCGCCACTACACCGCCAACCAAGCGGCATAAACTCTACACACTCGTCACGATCCCGCGGCTGAACGTAACACATTGAGGAGCCGTGAGAGGAGCGCGGCGGCGGCGGTGGCCAGTCCGATGACGAAGCCCAGCCAGACCCCCTGCGCTCCCCAGCCGAGGATGAAGCCGGCGAACCACGAGACCGGCAGAGCAACGATCCAATAAGAAAGGATTCCGATGAGCATCGGCATCCGCGTGTCCTCGAATCCCCGCAGGGCGCCGGACGAGACGACCTGGATGCCGTCAAAAATCTGGAACACCCCCGCGATCAGCAGCAGATGGGAGGTCAGGAACACAACGTTCGGGTCCACGACAAACCATCCGGCAATCCATTGTCCACAGATCATGAATACCACCACAAACACGCTCATGAACGCCACGGCCAATCCCAGCGAGCCGAAGATGATCGGGCGGAGGAGATCGGTCTTCGCAGCTCCGCGTGCTCGTCCGACGCGGACACAGACCGCCTGCGAGAGCCCGAGGGGAACCATGAACGTGGTGGCCGCGCAGGTGATGGCAATCTGGTGGGCTGCCAGCGCTGTCACGCCGATCCAGCCCATCATCAGCGAGCCGAAGGCAAACCCGCTCACCTCGCAGAGGTGAAGTCCGCCGGCGGGAAGTCCAATGGCCAGGACCCTTCGAAAGGAAGCCCCCGTTCCGGGTGTCAGCCAGTCGGACGGCCACGCTGGACGAAGACGGCTTGAGAGCGCCGGATACGTGAGCATCGCCGCCATGACGGCGATCCGCGCGAGCAGCGTGGCCGTCGCGGCACCCGCGAGCCCCATGGCGGGGGCTCCGCATTTTCCAAAGATCAGAATCCATGCCAGCAACGCATTGAGAAGGACCCCGGCCACCATGATCCAGAACGGTTCCCATGGCTGCCCGAGCGCCTCGCAAAAGTTTTTGCTGACGCACGTGAGGAAGACCGGCACAAGTGACCACCCGCAGATGATCAGGTAGCCGCCGACAGCCTCGTTGACCGCCTGCGGTTGGCCGAAGATTCCGATGTGGGGGAGGACCATGTATAGCGCGATGAGCACCGGCACAGAGATCAGCAGCGCTACCGCAAATCCGCCTCGGACGCTTTCTCCTGCTTCGCGCGGGTGCCCGCTGCCATGCGAGTGCGACGCCCGCACAGATACGGCCGACAGCACGCCGAAGCCGAAAATCAAGGGAACAGAAAGCAGGGTGTTTGCAAATGCGCTTGCCCCCAGAGGAACCACGCCCACATGGCCCACCATCACCGAATCCACCAGCCCCATGAGCATCTGCCCGATGTGCCCGGAAATAATCGGAACCGCGAGTGACAACGTCCTGCGGTTTTCGGAGAGCATCGAGCGCAACATGGGAATGCCGTGAGTCACTATTCGACGTCGGCAGCCAGGAGGAGTCCGGTAGCCTTGTCGAGGGTTTCCAGCCATTCGTTTTCGGGGACCGAATCCGCGACAATCCCGGCCCCGACGTGGAACGATGCGAGTCCCGGTTCGAACAAGGCGGTGCGGATGGCGATGGAGAACTGGCTTTCTCCGTTGTATCCAAAATACCCGATGGCTCCGGTGTAGATCCCGCGCGGGCAGGGCTCGAGTTCGCGGATGATTTCGAGTGCCCGCTTTTTCGGTGCGCCAGAAATGGACCCGCCCGGGAAGCAATGGCGGAGTGCGCTCACGTGGCTCACATCCCCGCGGAGTTCCCCCGATACTGTGGAGACGAGGTGGAAAACCTGGGCGAAGGTTTCGAGGCGGAGGAGATCCGGAACATGGACGCTGGCATACTCGCAAACCTGGCCGAGGTCGTTGCGTTCGAGGTCGGTGATCATGACGAGCTCTGCAATTTCCTTTGGGGAAGCGACGAGGTCGGCGGCGCTGAGCCGGTCGCCTTGCGGATCGGATTTCCTGGGTCTTGTGCCTTTGATCGGATGCGTGGAGACGTGACGCCCGCTCATGCGGAGGAAACATTCGGGGGAGGAAGAGGCAATCTTCATGGTTCCATAATTCAAAAATGCGGAAAACGGAGCGGGGGAGATCCGTCGAAGGCGCTGGAAATATTCCCACGCCGGAGGATTTTTCATCACCGCTGCAAACCGGTGGGACAGGCAAACCTGGTAGATGTCTCCGGCGGCGATGTATTCGCGGGCGCGTTCGACCATGCCAATAAATTGCGCCTTTGACATCTGAGGGACGAAGGGAATCGGGAGTGGCCCCGGCCCCTCCGCGCCGCTGGGAGCGAACTCCCGCGGGCGGTTCGTCCAGCATTTGGCCTCATGCGAGTAGACGTGCAGGCGGTCGTAAAACGCAAAGTGGAAGTCCCCGTCGAAGGACACGAACCCGATGGCAGCCCCGTCCGGGCATCCCGAGCCCTTGCCTTGTCTTCGTCTGGAACCGACCTCCCGGTCCAGCCGCTCCCAATCATTTCCCGAGAGGACGAGATCCGGCTTAGCGGCCAGGATCGAAATGCCTTTTGCGGACATTCCCGAATCCAGAAAAACCGTCCCCGATTCGTCTCTTTGAGCCCTCGCGGCGGCCAAGGGGCTCTCATTATCCTCAGAGACTTGATTCATGGTCTTGCCAAGAGAGTTCAAAATTGCTCTCATTTCAAGTTCGCCGCTTCAGCCGACCAACCGATGTATTATTTTCTTATCCTGATTTTCTTGATCACCGCTCCGCTGATGGCTCAAACCGGAGTGCCCGCCGAGGCGGCTTCGC
The DNA here is from genome assembly GCA_964605515.1 of uncultured Chthoniobacter sp. GTDB lineage: Bacteria > Verrucomicrobiota > Verrucomicrobiia > Chthoniobacterales > Terrimicrobiaceae > QYQL01. Next base: position 67 of record CAZSDC010000189.1, on the reverse strand, counting down.
CGTCTCCAACGGTTTCTGTGACTCCTGCCTCGGACGCGACTCCACCTCCCGGCGCGGACCCAACCCC
>CAZSDC010000188.1:0-6188 GCA_964605515.1 uncultured Chthoniobacter sp. | reverse complement strand
GGACTGGGGACGGACGAACCCCGCCAGGGCAGGAATGCAGCAACGGCACTCCGCTCCCCTTTGCCGTAGCTCTCTGGCCTTTTTCCCAATGAACGCTGAACGCAGGGAAGGTGGCTCGAAAAGCGACAGGTGACGTGGAGGGACATCGTCCTCGATGTCCGTGCTGTGGCCAAGCGGACGCCGGGGACGGCATCCCTCCAAATATTTGCGCTTACGCGCGGATCAGAGCCTTTTTCCCCTCCTTGACTCATGGCGCGTCCGCACTACTCTGGCCCGCAGATGGAAACGACTTCCAGAGAGAGCGTGCGGGAGGTGTTGTATGGCTACCTTGCTGGCAAGGGGCTGCGCAAGACCACGCAACGCGACGCCATCATCGAGGCGGCGTTCAGCACCAAGGATCACTTCAATGCCGAGGAGTTGCTCGTCATGGCGAAAAGGATCGATTCATCGGTTTCCCGCGCAACCGTTTATCGGACGCTGCCGCTGCTGGTCGCGAGCGGGCTGCTCCGCGAGTTGGACCTCGGGGGCGAGACGAAAGTTTACGACCCGAATTTTCTCGAGCACCCGACGCACAACCACCTGGTCTGCGTGGACTGTAAAAAGATCATCGAATTCGAGGACATCAACATGGAACTGCTGGAAAATTGCATCACCCGCCGGCTCGGGTTTTCCCCCGCCAACAAGATGGTGAAGATCGAGGCGCACTGCGACGAATTGAAGCTGCGCGGCACCTGCGGCAAGCGTCTGGTGGAGGCGGCGTCCTGACACGGCCATGTGGAAAGGACGTTTCAAGGAGGAGGCTTCGGATCTGCTGAAAACCTACACGCAGTCGGTAACGGTTGACTGGAGGCTCTACCGGCAGGATATCCGGGGCAGCATCGCCCATGCGCGGGCGCTCAGGAATGCGGGCATCCTCACGGCTGAGGAGTTCGGGCAGATCGAATCCGGGCTGAGGGAGATCGAGACCGAGATCGCCGCCGGGACATTCCCGTTCCGCGAGGAACTCGAGGACGTCCACATGAACATCGAGGCCGAGCTCACCCGGAGGATCGGGGCGGCGGGAGCAAAGTTGCACACCGCCCGCAGCCGGAACGATCAGGTCGCGCTGGATTTCCGTCTCTACCTGATCGAATCCTGCGGTGCGATCAACGCGGGGATCCGATATTTTCAGCGTTCGCTCGTCGGCCTTGGTGAGCGCCATGCGGGCGCCGTGATCCCCGGTTACACGCATCTCCAGCGGGCGCAGCCAGTCCTTTTTGCGCACCACCTTTTGGCCTATGTCGAAATGCTCGATCGGGATGCGGGCCGGATCGCGGATTGCGCCAAGCGCATGGACTCGATGCCGCTTGGTTCCGGGGCGATCGCCGGTTCGACCTTGATTCTGGATCGCGAGGCGATTGCGGAGGAACTGGGCTTCTCGCGCGTCACCTCGAACAGCATGGACGCGGTTGCTGACAGGGATTTTGCATGCGAGCTGCTATCCGCGCTTGCGATCCTCGGCATGCACATCTCCCGGTTGAGCGAGGATGTTGTTCTCTGGGCGTCGGCAGAGTTCGGGTATCTGGAATTGAGCGACCGGCACACGACGGGGTCCAGCCTGATGCCGCAAAAAAAGAACCCCGACATCGCGGAGCTCGCCCGGGGGAAAACCGGACGCCTGTATGGAAATCTCGTCGCATTGCTCACGACGATGAAAAGCCTGCCGCTCACCTACAACCGCGACATGCAGGAAGACAAGGAGGGGGTCTTCGATTCGGTGGACACGATCCTGGATACCCTGGCCATTTTCGCGGAAATGATCGCCGCATCCACGCTTCGGGAGGACCGCGCCCGCTCTGCCGCTTCGGATCCGTTGCTCCTGGCCACAGACCTTGCCGATCGTCTGGTCGAGGGCGGGATTCCCTTCCGCCAGGCCCATGAGATCGTGGGAAAGCTTGTGGCCCGCGCGCAGGAGACCGGTGTTCCGCTCAACAAGCTGGACCACGGGGACTTCCTCGCCGGTTCTGCCGTGCTCACTCCCGATGTGGTGGCCCTGACATTTGACCTGGAGTCCGCCTTGAAAGCGCGGAGGGCAACCGGTGCACCCTCGCCGGACAACGTCGCAAGGGAACTGGCCCGGTGGTCCGCCCAACTCGGATGAGCCTGAAACGTTTTTTTGATTTCCGCGAATCTCGCGACGAGGCCAAGCCGTTTCTTGCGCACCTGGAAGACCTCCGGATGACGCTCATCAAAATCGCTGTCGTCCTCGTTGCCACGATGACGCTCTGCTTTGCGTTTCGGAGGGAGTTGGCGGAGATCATCCAGCATCCCTTGATCGCCATGGATCCCACCCGGGCGGCCAACCTCCAGGCGCTGGGCGTCGCGGATTCGTTTACGATTTCTCTCGAGCTCTCGCTCTATGCCGGAATCGTCCTGGCTTTTCCATTTATCCTGCTCTTTCTCGCCGAGTTCGTCCTGCCGGCGCTGACTTCCTTGGAAAAGCGGCTGCTTTATCCCGTCGCGCTGTTGGGGTTTGCCCTGTTCCTTACGGGCGTGGTTTTCAGCTATTTCGTGATTCTGCCGCAGGCCTTGGAATTTTTTTTCAAGGATGCGAAGGGGATGCACTGGCAGCCGACCTGGACCGTGCGCGAATACTACTCCTTCGCCACCCAGCTCGTCCTTGGCTTCGGCCTGGCCTTCGAACTCCCGCTCGTGGTGCTCGTCCTCGTCAAACTCGGCATCGTGGACTACGCGCTGCTCAAGCGGACACGGGCCTATGCACTGGTGATAATTTTTGTGATTGCGGCGATCATCGCGCCCACCCCGGATGTGGTGACCCTCATGCTCATGGGCGGCCCGATGTATGTCCTTTACGAGATCTGCATCGCGATCTCCTGGTTCATGGGCAGGCCTCGTGCCGGAGAGTGATGCTACTGGTTTGTTCCGCTCCCGACTTTTTCGAGCGTCTGGTAGTAATCTTTGATGATTTTGAGATTCTTCTCCAGCTCTGCGGGATTGGGTTTGAGGCTTTGGTCGCCGATCTGAACCGGTGTTGCGGCGGCCGCCGGTTCAGGGACCGGTTTATGGGCGGGCTTTGTGACTGAATTCCACAGGGCAGTCATCTTTTGGGCGATGGACTGGTTCTCCTGGTGCTGCTGAATTTCTTCGGCGATCTTGTCGCGCGGCCGCTTGGATTCTTGAATCCAGGCGGCCCTCAGTGGAGAGATCACCGGGCGATATTGCGGGAAACGGGATTCGGCGACCGAGATAATCAGCAGGGCCGCTTCGGGCTGAAGCTCACCGCGGCCGGGGTAGGGCAGAATTACCAGGTCGGCTGTTCTCGTGGGAACAGTCAGGCGGCTCCCGTCGGGAGTGATGAGATAGGTGACTGTCTCATGGCTTTGGTAGCCCAGGTATTCCGTGATCTTGGCCGAGGTGTCGGAAGCAATCAGGCTGGGCTTGTAGATCGCCAGACCTCTTGCGGGATATTCGGCATAGGGATTCTTCGCCGAAAGTAAACCCGTGCCAATCGCCAAGGCAATGGCAACCATGGCTGTTGTGGAAATCAGGAAGCGATGGAATGGCAACAACTCACGGCGAAGCGGTTCTGTTTTCATGGGGGGAATCCAGGTGTGACATCAAGTTTTGAGCAGGGTCTTGAGAATCGGAAAGTTCTGCGACAGGTCTTCGATCACCTCCGGACCTGCGACTTCCCGGGCCTTCACAAAAAACTCCGTGGCCAGAGGCATGATCTTGTCGACCGGAACCCCGGCTTGCTGCAGGCCTGCCGAGGCTTTGGCGAGATCCGCCGCCTGTCCGCCGAGCATGCCCAGCAAGCCGCTCAATCCTCCCGCTGCGCCTGCCGAGCCCGCTGCGACCTGTGGGATTTGTGCGATCAGCTCCGCGCATCCCGGAACAAGATTGACGAACTTCTCAAACTCCGCCGCCGACACTTTTTCCCGAACCAGGTTCAATAGAACCCCGATGGCGGAGCGGATGGTGGACTCGGGCAATGCGAGCTTTTCTGCGAGAGTTTTGATGATGTCGTTCATGGAATTCGATGATGCCCCGCAGGCTAGTCGGAATTTTTCCCGCGGCAATATCCGGTTTTTGGGGATTGTGAAGATACGGCGCCTGCATTATTGGCGTGATTCCTTGGCGGACTTCGGGTTCTAATTGACCGTTCATGGCTAGCACGTTTGGAACATTATTTCGGATATCGACATGGGGGGAGTCTCATGGCGGGGGGGTCGGCGTGGTGATTGACGGGTGTCCGCCGCGGCTGCCGCTCTCGGAGGTGGACATTCAGCCGGACCTCGAGCGCCGCCGTCCGGGGCAGAGCGATATCGTCACTCCGCGCAAGGAGGAGGATGTCTGCACGATTCTCTCAGGGGTGTTTCGCGGGCTTACGCTCGGGACGCCGATTTCGATCATGGTGCGGAACACGGACGCGCGTCCGGAGGCTTACAGCGAGATGGAGACGCACTTCCGTCCTTCGCATGCGGATTTCACTTATCAGTCCAAATACGGCGTCCGCAACTGGGAGGGTGGGGGGCGTTCCTCGGCCCGCGAGACGATCGGGCGGGTCGCCGCAGGTGCCGTGGCGAAGAAGGTTCTCAGGACGTTGTTTCCGGGGCTTGAAATTCTGGCATGGGTTTCCTCGATTCACGACATCGAGGCGGATGTGGATCCCGAATCGGTCCGTGCCGCCGACATCGAGTCGAACGCGGTCCGCTGTCCGGATGCCGATGCGGCCGGCCGCATGGTCGAGCGGATCAAGTTGGTGAGAAGCGAAGGCGACAGCGTGGGTGGCATCATCGAGGCGGTCGTCCGCGGCTGCCCGGTCGGGCTTGGCGAGCCGGTCTTTGACAGACTGGAGGCGGACCTGGCCAAGGCGATGCTGAGCCTCCCGGCAACGAAGGGATTTGAAATCGGCTCCGGATTTTCCGGCACCGTCCTGCGCGGTTCCGAGCACAATGATTCCTACAAAATGGAGGATGGAAGTGTGCGCACGACGTCCAACCTCTCTGGTGGCGTGCAAGGCGGGATCAGCAATGGGGAGCCGATAGTCTTCCGGGTAGGATTCAAGCCCACAGCAACGATTTCGCGCGAGCAGGCGACGGTGACGGTCGCCGGCGAAGATTCGACCCTGGCTGCGCGGGGCCGTCACGATCCCTGTGTTTTGCCGCGGGCCGTTCCCATCGTGGAGGCCATGGCTGCGCTGGTCCTATGCGATCATGTGCTGCGCCAGCGCGGGCTGGATGTTCTTCCGCGATGAACGTGTCCCACGCCTCACCGCTCTGGCAGGGGATCCTGTTTTTTGCCGGCTTTCTTTTTCTGCTTTGGGAGCTGTGGAGCGGATGGCGGCGGGGAGTCATTCGCAGCGGCGTGAGCTTCTGTGCTTTTGTGTTCTCGGGATTCCTTGGCATCCTTGCCGGGCAAGCCACGGGGTTCGTTGTGGAGAAGATCCTTCCCGGATACGGTTTTCTGGCCGGGGCGTTCGCCGGTTCGATCGTCACGCTGGTTGTGCTCGGTCTGGCCCTGTTTCTCGGGGCGGTTCTGTTCAAACGGACCGGCCAGCAACCCTCCGGCATGCTCCGCCTGTTTTACGGTTTGGGAGGGGCGTTTTTCGGCCTCCTCACCGGACTTGTGATCCTGTGGGGCGGAATCACGATTATTCGGGCCTTTGGCGCGGTCGCTGAAACGACGGCGGGCGTTCGTCCATTTGCCGAGATTTCCGCGCCGGCCCAGGCTATGGCCAAACTCAAGGATTCGCTTGAACTCGGGCCCGCCGGACAAGCCCTTGTGGCCGTGGATGCCGTTCCGCCGGGGATCTACGAAGCGATCGGGCGCATCGGGAAACTGACCTCCGACCAGGCGGCGATGGCGAGGTTCCTCGATTACCCGGGAGTTCAGGAAATCATGCAGCACCCGCGAGTGATCGCACTGCTCCGCGATCCGGCGGTTGTCCGCGATGCGCAGGACAGGAATTTTTTGGGATTGATGCAGAGCCGCGCCTTGCTGGATGCTGTCAACGACCCGTCGCTCCAAAAAATGCTGGTGGGTCTCGATCTGCAGAAGGCACTTGATTACGCATTTCCCGTCCCGGAGGCTTCTCCATCACCTGATAAAAAACCATGACCGAATACATCGCCACCATCGGACTCGAAGTCCACGTCCAGCTCAAGACGCGCAGCAAGATGTTCTGC
>CAZSDC010000187.1:0-6198 GCA_964605515.1 uncultured Chthoniobacter sp. | reverse complement strand
TCGGTGATCTGGTGCACCGCCATCCAGGAGTTGCAGGAAAAAAGCCCGCCGATCAGCGTGTGGTGAATCTCCGGGGTGAACGGCTGGGGGCATTGCAGGTCCCCGCTCCCACAGAATTCCAGCAATTCCTTCATCGCGCGGAAAGCTGCCTCGCGATTTTCCGGCTTGGAGCATTCCGCAAACCAATCGTTCCAGAGTTGGTGGATGGGCGGATGGTCATGAGTAGCGAATGTGGCAAGGCTCAACACCTGGTAGTCGCGGCCGGGGATCATGGTTCCATCGGGGTTCCGTTCCCATTGCGGGATTTTGAAGCCTGGAATTTCCAGCGCGGTCAGGGTGGGACGGACGTAGGGTGCCACCTCGCCAAGATCTTCTGCGATGAGTCGGTGGGGTCCGGTTTCCTCGAGAAAAATCCGGAACAGCATGTCTCCCTGGATACGGTTGCGCTCGCGGTATTCCTCGGTGCTGTCGTCGTGCTCGACAAATCCTGGAAGTCGTCCCCCGGTGAGTGCAGCCGCCTCCGCAGTGGTGAGATCCGAGAAACGACTGTTCTCCTCCGGCCGCCAGGGAAAAGCGTAGATCCGGAAAAACCCCAGCGCATGGTCCACGCGGAGGAAATGGAAAACTTCGCAGGCCGAACCGAGGCGCCTCCGCCACCAGGCAAAATTGTCGTGCGACATCGCCTGCCAGTCGTAAAGCGGAAACCCCCAGTTCTGGCCCCACTTCTCCGTGAAGGGATCGCTTTTGAAAACCTTCTCCGGAGGTGCTCCGCTTGATCGGGCCAAGTCAAAAACCTCCGGAAAATTCCACACATCGGCACTGTAGATGCTGACGCCAACAGGAATGTCCCCCATGAGGGCAACCCCGAATTTATCGCACGCGGCGCGGACCGTTTTCCACTGCATTTTTGCGACCCATTGGACGTAGGAGTGGAACCTCACCAGGTCGCGAAATTCCTTTTTCTCCGATGCGGGCAGGGCCGCGAGCCAGTCCTGCGCCGCCGCGGGACTCTTGTGCTCCTGCGGCCATGACGTGGAGACCTCGGTTCCGTTCCAATCCGTGAGCGCCCGCCACAGGCTGTAAGGATCCAGCCAATCGCGCTCGTTGCGTTCGAACTTCGCATACGCGCGCAGGCGAACCGGATCGGCCTTGCGGCTTCGGAAGACCTTGAACGCAGCCTTGAGCAGGTCGTGCTTGAGGGCTTTGACTGCGGGGTAGTTAATATTCCCCGCTCTCAGGGATTCTGCGTCGTGCTTGCCCGTGATCTCGTCGTAGGTCCCGGGTGAAAGCTCTGGAAGCCATTGGGGATTGGTGGCGATCGTTGAAGGCTCGTAGGCCATCGAACTCGTGATGTTGTAGGGACTGTGGTCGCTGCCGGTCTCGTTCACCGGAAGAATCTGAACCAGCGCGAAGCCCTTTTTGGCGGCCCACCCCGCGAACTCGACAAGAGCCGCTGTGTCTCCGATTCCTAGATCCGCCTCTCCCCGCAGGGCGCTGACCGGCGTCAGGATGCCGGCGATCTTCTTGTCCGGTAAGAATTCAGTCATATGAAAAATGGCGGAAGCCTCGGCTCCATGCTCCGGAAGGGTTCCGGGAAAAGAACAGATAATTGCGCGCCGACATCCGGCCATTTATTGCCATCATGGAATTCCATGTCGAGAAAACTCAGGGCCCGAGCGGACCTGTTGACACGCGCGATTTCGTCACAGGCAGCGATTGACCTTGGTGGCGGGCCTGCTATGGTGGAGGCTTACGACTATGAATTTGAACAACTTGACTTCATTTGCAGCGGAGCCCTCGTCCGCTAAGAACATCTTGGCGAACGATGTGGAAATTTCTGGGACGCTGAAGTTTGACAACGAATTAATTTTTGACGGGAAGCTGGATGGCGAGATCATCTCGGAGGGGATTCTGACCCTCGGAAAAAATGCCCAGGTCAAAGGCGAGATCAAGACCAAGGCTGTGACCGTTCACGGCACGGTGGACGGCAACATCACGGTTAGCGAACGCTGCGAACTAAAAGCAAGCTCCCAGCTGACCGGCGATCTGAAAGCCGTGCGCATCATTATCGAGGAAGGTGCAACTTTCATTGGCAAATCCGAAGTCACTTCGACAAAGGCGCAAGGGTCGGGGTCGCGCTCGACCGCGCCAGCTGTTGAGGCCGCGCGCAGCAAGACCCCTGAGACAGTAGCCTGATCCTCCCATGTCCCGTCTTCCGCAGAAGGCGAGGTTCGAATGTCCAAGTTGTGGCAGTTTTCAGCTTGAGCCATACAACCTGATCTCGACATACTGCCGGGCCTGCGGGGATTACTATGAGGTCGGTGCAAAGGCCCCCGCGAAACAGGTTCCCGTCCCGTCATCCAGTTCCGGGAGACGCTCTGTTCTGTGCTATCGGTGCGGAAAAAAGCACCACGTCTCCCCGCGTTCCGTAAATACCCTTTGCCCATGGTGCAATTCCGCCATTGAGCTCGGCGATATGGAAATTCTTTCCCCGGTTTCGCGCCAGGTGGATATCCGTGGAGAGCTCCGCATCGGATCTGCGGGAAGCCTGAGCAGTTCGTGGATTGTCTGTGGGTCTGCGGACATCGAGGGCTGCATCGTTGGCAGGCTCAGGTCCGAGGGAGAGGTTCACATGGAAACCAGCGGCGTCTGCGTCTGCAAAATTGAGGCCCCGTCAGTCATCATTGGAAGGAAGGCCCGGGCGAGTTTCACTCTTCCCCTGGAGACAGGACATCTTGAGGTGCGCGGACATCTCACAGGGATCGTCCACTGCCGCGGAATCGTCCACGTGTGCCGTGGGGGACGATTGGAGGCCGAGGTTTATGCGCGCTCAGTCAAGGTGGACAAAGGCGGCGCGCTTCTCGGCACCTGCCACGTTGACGGAGCTCAGCCCGAAGAGCCCAGGAATCAGCTTCCTACAAGCCCCCAGAGCACGCTGTGGCCCGAGCTCCTGTGCCCGACCTGCTGAGTTTCCCTTGCGATCACCAGAAGCTTTGCGGAACCTGGATCTTGTCTCCGGGTTTGAGCTTCAGGTCTTTTGTCGGATCCTTCCGGACGTCCTTGATGTTGATGACGGTGACCGTTCCGTCGCGCAGAAGTTTGACCTTGGTCTGATCGGCATACTCCGTAAACCCTCCGGCGGCGGTGATGGCTCCCAAGATGGTAAGGTCAGCCGTGAATGGCACGCGCTGCTGAGCCCTGACGTCTCCGCCCACATCCACAAACCGTGCGGTATTCGGGACGGCGAGGGTGATCGATGGGTTCGTGTAGATCTGCTGGGATTTGTAGGAGGATTCAATCGCGCTCTGCAATTGGGACTGGGTGGCACCGGCGGCTCGGACCTTGCCGATGTGAGGCATGTTGACAAACCCATCGCCGTCAACCGTGTAGATCCCGGTTACTTGGGTCACTTCCTCGGGGGGCACGCCTCCGAGACGGATTTCGATCTGATCTCCCATGCGGAGGACGGCGTCCTGCGCAAGCGCCGGGGTGACAAGGCTGAGGGCACAAAGGCAGGCCAGGATGGCGGTTTTAATAGGCATCTTCTTCGGGATTGCTTTTCACCGGCAACGCTGAGGCAACGAGCTGGTCCTTTTTTTTGCGGGCGGCGGCTTTGCGCCGGTCGTTTTTTGTGCCCTTGTGATAGTAGCTGTAATAGCTGGTGTAATACTCGTAGTGCTGGTCGTGGCGCACGTCCACATTGTTGAGCACCACCCCCAGGATCGTTCCTCCGACATTCCCGATAGCCTGCTTGACTCGCTGCAGCATGGCGCGCGGGAAACGCCGGTGCTGCACAACGATGATCGTGAGGTCCATCGCGCTGGACAGGACAGAGGCGTCGCTGACGCCGAGAATCGGGGGGGAATCGAAGAAAATGATGTCAAAGCGTCCCTTGACTTCCTCGATCAGCTCGACCATGCGCTGGGAATTGAGGATGCCCACCGCATCGCTTGGCACCTGGCCGCTGGTCATCAGGTAGAGGTTGTCCACTTTGGTGAGATGAACGACTTCTTCCAGATCGGTCTCCGTTGTGAGGTAGTCGCTCAGGCCTTTTTCGTTTTCGATGCTGAAAAGGCGGTGCTGGGAGGGGCGACGCAGATCGGCATCCACGACCAGCGTCGTGTAGCCGCCTTTCGCAAACGTGTAGGCCAGGTTGATGAGGGTTGTGGATTTGCCTTCCCCGGCTCCTCCGCTGACGATCGTAATCGTGTTGGCGTCCGGCGATTTGCGGTTGAACTCGATATTCGTGCGCATGATCCGGTAAGCCTCCGCATCCGGATTATCATCGGTGTCGTTGATGAGCAGGGCGATGTTTTTCGGGATGACCGCAAGGACCGGCACCTGAAGAAATGTCTCCACGTCTTCCATCGTCTTCACGCTCGTGTCGAGGTATTCGATGAAGAAGGCCAGACCGACGCCGAAGACCAGACCCACAACCACGCCAAGAAGGAGGTTGAGCGCCACGCGGGGGCGTGAGGGAGCGCTCGCAGCCTCAGCGCTTTCCCAGATGATCGCAGGCGTCTGAGGCATCTTGCGGTCCATCGTCTCCGTGTTCAGGCGCATGACAGCGGCTTCGAGAACATTCTTTGCCTGAATGTATTTATTCTTAGCCTCGAGGTAACCGGCTGAAAGTGTCTTGGACTTTTCCTGGGCGTCCTTGGCCTCGGTCCGGCGCTTTTCAAGCTCCTTGAGAGACGACTCCGCGATGTTCAAGTTGGCCTGCAAGCTGGTCCGCAAGGAACCGATTTGCTGCTGAAGTTGCTTGACCATCACTTCGTTCTTGGCCCGCAGGGATTTGACTGTGGGGTGGTTGACTCCCAAGCCGCTTTGCAGCAGCTTGGCTTCTTCGGAGGCTCCCTGCTGATAGAGGGGGAGAATTTGGGAGATCGTGGGGTCCTGGATTTCGAGCGTCGTGATGCTGCGCATCACTTGGTCATCCGTTAGTTTGGCGATCTGCTCGTATTTGGCGCGCAGGGAAGAAACCCGCAGCCCCTCGGTGCTGACTTGTTGCTCGACTTGCTGATAAACCTCATTGGCGACGTCCCTGGGATCCTGCAAAGTGTCCGGGCTGAAGTCGGGGATCTTGTTTTCTGTCCGGATTCTGGTTGCCTCGTTACGCAAATCTTCAACTTTTTTGCGCTGCTTTTCCACTTCATCCTGAAGCTGGGTCAGAGACCTCGAGACCATCTGCTGCTGGTCTTCAATCCGCTTTTTCTTGTATTCTTCGGCAATCCGGTTGGCGATCTCCGCCGCCTCCTGCCGGTCGGTGCTCATGACGATGATCTGAATGAGTTCTGTGTTCCGGATTTCCCGGATATCGATCATGTTACGGAGCCTGAAGTAAGCCTGCTCTTTGTTGGTAAATCCAAAAGCCCCCTTCCAGCGCTGCTCCAGGCCGAGGGAATCGATGACGGGGTAAAGCATTTCCTTCCGCTGGATGATTTCGAACTGGGTGGTGAGAAACCGGGGATCGAATCCGCTGCCGCTCTGCCGGTCAAAAACCGGCATGAACGTGTCGTTCTGCTTGACCTGCATCGTTACGGTGGAAGCGTATTCCTTCGGCATGAAATAGGTCACGATGGCCGACGTGAGCACCACCAGCAGGAACACCAGAACGATGAGAGGCAAGCGGACACGGATGACTCTCCAGTAGTCGAGGAAGTGAAGCTTCAACTCGCCGCTATCAGTGTTGTTCATGTGGGTGCGGAAAGGTGTTGGGAAATTCTGGCGGCGGGCTTGAGAAGCACCCTAGCACAACGGCAACGCCATGCAAGGTCTGATGAGACGTGCCGTGCATCCGCTGATGGGCCACCCTCAAAAGCTGAGATTGGCTCCTACAAACGGAATGCTCTGGGCGTATGCATACGTGACGTTACCCGGGGCAACGACGTCCGTATACTGGTAGCCTGCACTGAGGGAAATGTGGTTATTGATCCGATAATTCGCACCCAGAGTGACATTAAATGTGGTTTGGTTGAACGAACTGGTGACGCCGGGCTGATTTTGGTAGAACATTTCTTGAAAGTTGAAACCCAGGTTGGCGGAGATTCTTGGGGTGAACGCATGGCTGATGGCGAGTCCGGAACTGAAGGTCGGTGTCACACCGACTCCGCTGATGCTGGAGGCTTGCGTGCCCAACTGGGCATTCCAGGTCAGCGTCGAGGCGGGGCCGAACTGGTAGGAGAGACTGGTTTGGCC
>CAZSDC010000186.1:0-6201 GCA_964605515.1 uncultured Chthoniobacter sp. | reverse complement strand
GCTCGGCCTCCGGAAGGTCGAAGGGCAGACGGTTTGTCTCGGCGAACATCGCGACGAGAAAGACGAAGAACGAGATCAGCATCGGGATCCAGAGGGCGATGCGCTGCCAGGAAAAACCTGCCGCGCAGGCGGCCCACATGGCACCCCCGTTCCCGGAGAGAATCATCTGCCAATCGAGGCCTTTCGGCCACCACGGGGCGATGAGCCATCCGTGCTGCACCTGCCAGCTCACGATGGCGGGGAGGTTCAGCGTCCCGCAGATCATGAAGACCGGGATCACTGAGAGCCCGAGCGCGAGCTCGTAGGAGATCATCTGCGAGGACGAGCGGATGCCGCCGAGGAACGGATATTTGGAATTCGAGGCCCAGCCGGCCAGCACGATCCCGTAAACCCCGAGCGAGGACACCGCGAAGACGTAGAGCACGCCGACGTTGATGTCGGCGATCACCATCGGAACTCCGAAAAGCTTCGAGCCGAATGGCAGCACCGCCAGCACGAGAATCGGCGGCACCATCGAGAGCTTCGGCGCGATGTAGTAGTAGAACTTGTTGACGCTCGCCGGGATGAAATTTTCCTTCAGCACGAGCTTCAGGGCATCGGCGATCGGTTGCCCGAGTCCGAGGAACGGAAGATCCTTTTTCATTCCGAGCAGGGTGAGCGGGACGCCCACGCGGTTCGGCCCCACGCGATCCTGGATGAGCGCGCAGACCTTGCGCTCGGCGTAAACGGTGTAGGAGACCAGCCCGAGAATCACGCCCAGAAGCCCGCATGTCTTGGCCAGCGAGGTCCAGACGAGGAAAACCTCCGGGACGCACAACCAACTCCAAAACGCACTCAAAATGTCCATAAAAATTGCTTATCTGCTCCCCGCCTCCCCTGTCGAGGATCAAAGCGCTGGGCTGCGCCTTGTTTAACGGAAAATTACGCGCCTCCGGGTTCCCGGGTTTTCCGCCGGGCCTCGACCCGCGCGTTGACAACATCCCAGAGGAGGAGCGTCAGCGGATACGTGATCGCGGACAGGAGGAGGCCGGAGGGCAGCACCCCGACCAGGAACGGGATCGGCGCCTGCTTGAGCATCTCGAAGATGTCGTGCGTGGGAATTTCCGCACGCCAGTGGCCGAGGACCATGCAGCCGAGCCGGTATTGGACGTAAACGCACAACGGCATGGTCAGCGGGTTGCTGATCCATGTGGCAGCGACGGCGGCGGGAATATTCACGCGCGTGAAGTATGCGAGCAGCCCGGCCCCGATCGTCTGGCCCGGGGCCGGGATCATTGCGAAGAATGCGCCGACTGCCATCCCGCCCGCGAAGCGCCGCCGGGTCGGATGCCACAAGTTGGAGTGGAAGAGACGGTCGCCGAGACGCCGGTGCAGCCACGTGCCTCGGATGTGTTTCACGCGCGGCATGTGCCGCAGGTATTTTCCGAACCAGGATCGCCGCCAGTGGATGGGTTTCATTTAACTTTTCAACGATCAGGCTTGCCAAGGGTCGCTTCAGGGGCTCTTATGCCTATCGTATGAAGAAGATCGAGGCCATCATCAAACCCTTCAAAATGGAAGACGTAAAGGAAGCACTTGCCGAAATCGGCATTGAAGGGATGACGGTTACCGAGGTCAAGGGCTTCGGTCGCCAAAAAGGACACACGGAAATCTACCGCGGAAGCGAATACACCGTGGACTTCCTTCCCAAGGTGAAGTTCGAGGTTGTTGTCACCGACGCTCTGGTCGACAAGGCGATCGCCGCGATCTCAGCTTCCGCAAAAACCGGAAAAATCGGCGACGGGAAAATTTTCGTGCTCCCGATCGAGAACGCGATCCGGATCCGCACGGAAGAGGTCGGAGAGAACGCGATTTAATTTCCCGTGGCCCTGCCTTCCTGGCTTGTTGTCTTTATCCTCGGCGTTGTCGAGGGGATCACGGAATTCATTCCTGTCTCATCCACCGGGCACCTCCTGATCGCGGAGCACTGGCTGGGGTCTCACCAGACGGATCTCTTCAATGTTGTGATCCAGAGCGGCGCGGTCCTCGCTGTGCTCCCGCTTTTCAAGGACCGTATCGCCATGCTTCTGCGCTGGCGCGAGCCGGCGAGCCTGGCGCTGAATCTGAAAATCCTGACAGCATTTCTGATCACCGTGGCCGGCGGGCTTGTGATCGACAAACTGGGGATCAAGCTTCCGGAAGATGTCCAGCCCGTGGCTGCGGCGCTGGTCGTGGGAGGCATCCTTTTTATTGCGGTCGAGTTTCTCATGAAAGGGAAGGCGGGCACCGAGGAGATTTCCTGGGCGGTGGTCATCGTGGTGGCCGTTGGGCAGCTTGTCGCCGCGATATTTCCCGGCTCTTCGCGGTCCGGCGCGACGATTATTTTTGCCATGATGCTCGGGACCAGCCGCGTGGCGGCCACGGAGTTCTCGTTTCTTGTCGGCATCCCGACCCTGCTGGCAGCGGGCGGATATAAAATTCTGAAGGCGTTGAAATCGGGAGCCCATGAAGAATGGGTGCTGCTGGCGATTGGGACGGTCGTGGCGGCGGTTGTCTCGTTCATCGCTGTCAAGTGGCTGCTGCGCTACATCCAGACACACACATTTGTGGGTTTCGGAATCTACCGGATCGCCCTCGGTCTGATTCTCTTCTGGGCCATGCTGCCCCACTGAGAAATTGCCGCCTTCGTAGTGCCTTTAAAGTCCCTCCTGGTTTCTGCGGTTTCCATGACCATGCTTCACGCTCATGAAGTCCCATTTTACGTCGGCACCAACTCCGTTCCCGGAAAGCAAAGCGGCATTCTCCGATGCGCGATCGATCTGGAATCGGGAAAGCTTTCCGGTCCGGTTATCGCGGCTGATGTCAAAAGCCCCTCCTTCCTCGCGACATCATCCGATGGAAAATTCCTCTACGCCGCCATAGAGAAGGAAGGCGGCGAAGTGGCCGCGTTTCAAATACTCGGAGACCTGTCGCTTGCCCGACTCAACATCAAGCCTTCCGGCGGAAATGGAACGTGCCATGTCTGGGCCGACAACAAGTATGTGCTTGCTTCCAACTACACGGCCGGCAACGCGGCCTGCTTTCCGGTTCTGCCGGACGGGTCATTGGGCGATGCCACCGCGACCATCGCATTTTCCGGCTCTGGCCCGGATCCGGTCCGTCAGAAAAGCCCTTATGCACATGCCGCCGCGCTGAGCCCAGACGGACGGTTCGCCTACATTTGCGACCTCGGCACCGATCATGTCTGGATCTTCCGCTTCAACCGCGAGACCGGCAAAATGCTGCCCGCCGATCCCCCGTCCGGAAAAGTTCCCCCCGGCAGCGGTCCGCGCCATTTGGCGATCAGTCCCTGCGGAGATTTTCTCTACGTGAACAACGAGATGGGGATGAGTGTTTCCGTCTTCGGGAGAAACCGTGAAACCGGCGCCCTCCGCCTGTTGCAGACGATTTGCACGCTCCCGGATGGAACGCCGAACGAGGGATCCACAACCTCGGCCATTGCCATGAATCCGACCGGGCGCTGGCTCTACGTCTCAAACCGCGGACACAACAGTATTGCTGTTTTTGAGATTCAGCCTGACGGCAAATTGCGGCCTGTTCAAATCACGCCTGCGACGGTTAGGAAGCCGCGGGAATTCACCATCGACCCCTCGGGGGCATGGCTTGTGGTCGGCGGCCAGGAAGACGGTGCGATTGTCTCGATGAAAATCAACGACTCCGACGGAACTCTCACTCCGGTTGACCGCCTGGCGACCGCCTCAGCGCCGGTCTCGTTTTCGTTTCTTCCGTAAACCGGAATTCTCATTTGCTTCCGCAGGATTTTCGGGGCATGGTTTGTCCTCCACTCGGAACAGGAGGACACACTATGGAAATCACCACCCCCGTCGGTTCTATCCTCGATAGAAAAGGTCGCCAGCTCTGGTTCATTGATGCCACCGCAACCGTCTATGAGGCCATCTCCCTGATGGCGAAAAAAAATGTTGGTGCGCTGCCTGTGATGAAGGATTCCCGGCTTCTCGGGATGATTTCGGAGCGCGACTATACGCGCAAGGTCATCCTGCAGGGACGGGTTTCACGGGAGACCCTCGTGGCGGATATCATGACAAAGAACGTGATCACCGTCAGCGGCAGCGACTCGGTCGTGGACTGCCTCGAGGTCATGACAAAGAACCATGTCCGGCATCTTCCGGTCATGGACGGAGACAGTCTGGCCGGGCTGGTTTCGATCGGGGATCTGGTCAACTGGATTATCCTCGCCCAGTCCAACGCCATCGAAGATCTCCACCGCTTCGTCACAGGTTCGTATCCGGCCTGACCCCGGCCCTGCGCACCTATTTCACCGGCAGGACAAGCTGGGGGGAAGCGCCGCCCAGCGGCACGTAGACGCGCTCCGCTCCGCGGATGTTTTCCATGCTCAGATACTGGATATACGGAGGCGTGAGGACGGCGCTGATCGAAGAGATCGCCTTGGCGCGCTCCACCGCCTCGGCGGCGGCCTTCGCCCCGGCGGCCTCGCCGTTCTTGCGTTCAATCTCGATCATTTTCGCGGAGATCTGCTCTTCGATCGCTTTCTGTTCGAGCGTTTGATTCAGCGCAACTTTGGTGGCGATCGCGTCGATGACCTGCTGGGGCGGAGATGCGTTTCCCATCACTACGGAGATGATTTCGAACGGGGTTTTGTTCAGCATGTCTTTCATGATGTCGCTGATCGCCAGGGAAATTTCTGGCAGCGACTCGTTCACCGAGAGCCCCTCGTATTTGGCCACGACCGAACGGGTCACCGTGCGGAACGGCTCCTGGATGAACTGCGAGTAGGCCTGCTTGGCGATCTCATCCGGATTGCTTGACGTCTCCCATCCGCCAAACTCCTCCATAAAACGTCTCACCGAGGCCTCATCCGGTTTCAGCCTCCAGACGATGTGGGCCTGGCTGGAAAGCGGCAGCTTGTCCTTGGCCAGGATCGCGGAATTCCCGTCGAACTTCTCGCTGTAAGTGTAGGGAGTGATCGAGACGTTCTGTCCGTTCAGCCTCCAGCGCAGGCCGCTCGAGGCCGGGCCGATCAACACGGATTTGAATACGCTCCGGCCGAAAATCGGCTTCGAGTAAACGTAGCTGGCATACCCGGCCGATGCTCGGACATTCTGGGAATTCGAAAGAAAGACAACGCCAGCCAGCCCGAAAGCCATCAGCGCCAAAACAAAAATTGCTGCGGGAATTTGTTTCATAAGTGAACCTCGGTTCGGTGGAAGTCTATCGGGGCGGGCTGAAAATGGAAGACCTCAAACTAAACCCCGCGTCGAGAGAGGTGCTCGCCTGTTTGAACTCGTGGATGTCATCCTGGATTTCTCCTGTGTTGAAACCGGTGACCTTGGCGTTGAAACCGGTCGCACTATCGTTGCCGGACCGGTGGAATCTGCCTGCCAATCGAAGACAGCTCTCGCCTTCGCGTCAGGTTCTTCTGGCAACCGTAGAAAAGGGCCAGATTACGGAAAAACCGCCTTCAGCATTCTGGTGGCAGGTGCTGGGACGAACGGGCTCACGTCGCCGCCGAGGCGGGCGACTTCCTTGACAATGCGCGAGCTGAGATACGTGTAGTCTTCTTTGGGCGTGAGGAAGACGGTCTCCAGCCGGGATTCGAGCTTCCGGTTCATGAGCGCCATCTGGAATTCAAATTCAAAATCCGAGACGGCGCGGAGCCCGCGGATCACGGTAAAAATCCCGCGGTCGCGCGCGAAGTCCACCAGCAGGCCTTTCAGCGGGACCACTTCGATGGCCGGGTCGTCGGCAGTGCTTTCCTTCAACATCTGGATCCGGTCCGTGACCGAAAAGAGCGGCTTTTTTCCTTCGCCCGTGGCCACGGCCACAATGACTGATTCGAAGAGGTGGGCCGCCCGCGAGATGACATCCAGATGCCCGAATGTCACCGGATCAAAGCTGCCAGGGTAGATGGCGCGGCGGGGAGTCATTCCCATTCGATCGTTGCAGGAGGTTTGCTCGAAACGTCGTAGCAGATGCGGTTCACGCCTTTGACCTCGTTGATCACGCGCGCCGAGATGCGCCCGAGGAGTTCGTAGGGCAGGCGGACCCAGTCGGCGGTCATCCCATCATGGCTCTGAACAACCCGCAGGGCGATCGTGTAGTCATAGGTTCGCTCGTCGCCCATGACCCCGACGGAGCGCACCGGCAACAGCACGGCAAACGACTGCCAGACCTTGTAATACC
>CAZSDC010000185.1:0-6215 GCA_964605515.1 uncultured Chthoniobacter sp. | reverse complement strand
GGATCATGGCGATCGACGCGATGATCCCGATCGGCCGCGGCCAGCGCGAGCTCATTATCGGTGACCGCGCGACCGGCAAGACCGCGATCGCAGTGGACACGATCATCAACCAGGCCCGGATCAACAAGGCCGGCGAGGAGAGCGGGGATCCGACATTCCGCCCGCTTTATTCGATCTACGTTGGAATTGGCCAGAAAAACGCCAACATCGCCCGCGTGGTCGGGACTCTCGAGGAACACGACGCGCTGAAATACACGGTTATCGTCGCCTCGACCGCCTCCGATGCGGCGGCCGAGCAATACATCGCCCCTTTCTCGGGTGCTGCCATGGGCGAATGGTTTATGGACAACGGCATGGACGCGCTCATCGTGTTCGACGACCTGACCAAACATGCCAACGCCTACCGCCAGATCTCACTGCTCCTGAAGCGCCCGTCCGGGCGTGAAGCCTATCCTGGTGACGTGTTCTATCTCCACAGCCGGCTCCTCGAACGCTCGGCCCGGCTTGGCGAAAAATACGGTGACGGCTCGCTCACGGCGTTGCCGATCATCGAGACGCAAGCGGGTGACGTCTCGGCCTACATCCCGACCAACGTCATCTCGATCACCGACGGCCAGATTTACCTCGAGACCGACCTGTTCTACCAGGGCGTCCGCCCCGCGATCTCAGTCGGTCTTTCGGTCTCACGCGTTGGCTCCGCCGCACAGATCAAGGCGATGAAGCAGGTGGCCGGAAAGATCAAGGGCGACCTCGCCCAGTATCGCGAGCTCGCCGCGTTTGCGCAGTTCGGCTCCGATCTCGATGCCCGCACGAAGGCCACCCTCGAACGCGGCGCACGCATCGTCGAGCTCTTCAAGCAGCCCCAATACCGGCCGATCCTCATCCAGATGCAGGCCGCCATCCTCTGGGCGATGCAAAAGGGACTCTTCGATTCCGTGCCGGTTGATAAAGTCCAAGAGACCCAGGACAAGCTTGCCGACTTCCTCGAAACCCGCAAGGAGGGGATCCTCAACAACATCCAGTCGAGAGGGAAAATCGACGAGGGCATCGAGAAGGAACTCGTCGCGGCGATCGAGGAATTCAAATCCTTCAACAACTGATGGCCAACCTGCGCGACATCCGGCGGCGGATCAAATCCGTCAAGAACACGGCCCAAATCACGAAGGCGATGCAGATGGTCGCGGCCTCGAAGATGCGCAAGGCCCAGCAGGCGGCGATCAACGGGCGCGATTACGCGCAGCTCATGAACCGGGTGATCGTCTCGCTCCGGGATTCTCTGGACCCGTCGATCCACCCGCTTCTCGACCGCCGCGAGGTAAAGCACGAACTCGTCCTGCTCTTCAGCACGGACAAGGGGCTGTGCGGCGCACTCAACACAAACCTCTTCCGCGAGGCGCTGGCCTTCGATCCGGAAACGACGTCGTTCGTCACCGTCGGACGCAAGGCCACCCAGTTTTTGTCCCGGATGAACCGGAAGATACTCGCGGATTTCCCCCTTCGTGACCGCCCGAGTTTCCTCGAGACCAAAGCAATCTCGAAGTTCTGCATGGAGAAGTTCCTCGACGGGTCAGTGGACAAGGTCACCGTGCTGTTTCCGATGTTCGTCAACACTCTTTCCCAGATCCCGAAGGCTCTGCCGATCCTCCCGGTGACCAGCTTCGAGGAAATCGGGCTCACCAACGAATATGGCGAGGCCAAGCCTCCCGAAGGGGGTATCCTCTTCGAGCCGGACGCCGAATCGGTGCTCGATGCCCTCCTCCCGGCTTATGTTCATTTCAGCGTTTATCAGACGCTTCTTGGAACCCGCGCCTCCGAACACAGCGCCCGCATGGTCGCCATGAAGAGCGCCACCGACAACGCCAAGAACCTCGTCAAGGATCTCACGCTCGACTACAACAAAGCCCGTCAGGCCAGCATCACAAACGAGATCCTCGAGATCTCGACTGCCCAGCTCGCGCTCGGATAGAGCCCGTTGCACCAAGGGAGAACAGGCGTCCCGCCTGTTTGGGTAATCTCTTTGCGAGTCTAACCGCCGTCACAGGCGGGACGCCTGTGCTCCCTTGTCTGTGCTCCAAGCGCTGGCATCAGCCCTCAGCCGGGCTGAGGGCGTGAACCTTCTCGCGGAGGAGATCAAGGTCGCTGAAGACGGTGATGGATTCGATGCGGAACTGGCGCGTGCCTTTGTCTCCGGGGAGCTCGACAGTGTCACCGGGTTTGCGCCCGAGGAGGATCTGCCCGATGCCAGCCTTGTAGGAAACAATGCCGAGGTCCGGCGCGCTGTCCCAGGCCCCGAGGATGGTATAGACCTCGCGGTCGCCGGATTCTTGAAAAAGCGATACAATGGTCCCGATCGAGACCTGAGTGGTATCAGGATTTTCAAAATTTGTTCCGCGGGCATTCGAGAGATCGCGTTCCGACTCGATTTTCCGGCGTTCGAGGACCCGCTGCTGCTCCTTGGCGGCCTTGAATCCAAAATTCTCACGAAGATCGCCCTGTTCCTTGGCGACATTGATGTCCTTGAGGTTCTGCGGGATTTCCTTGTAGATGAGGTGCTCGTAGTCGGCCTTGCGTTTCTCCAGGCTCGACCAGGAAACGGTGAGCGACTCGACTTTTTCTTCCGGCGCATCGCCGGTAATCATGCTCTGGGTATCAGGGTAGAGCTTGACGATCCGGGCCATGAGCGAGCGCTTCGTCATATCATCGAAAACCGGGGTGAGCAAAAGTTTGCGCATCGTGTCGCGGACGGTGTCGCGATCAGCTTCCGCGATAAGCTCGCCGAGAAGTTTGCGGTCGTCCATGAGCAGATCGCGCAGGCGCGAAGTGCGGCGTTCGGAGAGCAGATCGAACTCGAGAGCGCTGAACACCGAGGCAAGCAACTCGGCGTTGAACAGGTCAGGAAACCCGGCGCCGCGTTCTTTGCACAGCCAGATCAGGGTCTCCGAGGAGATCGACCGCTCGCTGATCCACCGCGCAAGCGCGGCGTGGATGATGTCGGCCTTCCCGACTTTCTCGAAGAGCTTGGAGATTTCGATAACCAGCCGGGAGTTCGCCTGATGGGCGAGTTTGAGCGCCTTGTCGGTCCAGCGATCTCCGAAAGCGCTCTCGAACGATTCCAGCACTTTGCGGTGTTTCGAAGCGGGGAGGCTGGCAAAGAGAGCCGGCAAGCGGAATTCCTCCCCGACAAGAATGT
Source organism: uncultured Chthoniobacter sp. (assembly GCA_964605515.1). GTDB lineage: Bacteria > Verrucomicrobiota > Verrucomicrobiia > Chthoniobacterales > Terrimicrobiaceae > QYQL01. The sequence continues at coordinate 3,025 of CAZSDC010000185.1, read as the reverse complement.
CCGCAACCGTCGGTGCCTCCGGCCCCGGCGTGAGGGCGCTGTGGCGGGAAAGGATTTCGTCGCGCACAAGCAGCATCTCGACGGCGGCTGCCGATTGGAGCTTCCGGCCTTTTTGCGCGGTATCCTCAATCTGAGCGGCAAGGGACTTAAGCTCCTCGACCTCGTCCGCGAGATCGCCGAGAGCCTTGGTGATTTGGTCGAGTGCGGCCACCTGGTCTTTCGTGTGGCGGGCCTCGCGGAACTGGTCAATGAATCCCCGACCGGGATTCACGGCGACTTCAAGAAGCACAAAAGGATCCGACTTTTTCGAGGGGATCTGAAAATGCCCGTCCGCCTTCATTTTTTTCTTCACGCCATCCCACCATTTTTTAAAGGAGGCGGCGTCGAAGATCTCCGGCTGGAGCGTGGCCGCGACCTGCTCGGCTGTGGCCTTGCCGCCAAGGTCCTCAAGGATTTTTTTTGCGAGCGCAAGCGCATCCGACTTGGCCTGATCGCGAACCGCCTGGGGTTCCTTCGCTTTACGGGCAAGGATGTGATCGTCTGGAATCGGCGTGAGGGTTTCGCCGGCGTAGGCGACCTGCATCGGGTGACTTTTCTTGTTGCCGAAATCAATAAAGATCTGGCCCGCGATAAGATTCCACTCCGCTACCCTCCCGAATCCCCAGCTTTTGTGCCGGCAATACGAGCCGGGCGCAAGGCGGGCGAGGGCGTCCGCGGATTTCTTGTCAAGGGAGCCGCTCTCCACGGCTTGGGCGAGTTCTTCTGTCATTGTTTCCATTTCACAGGGAATCCGCCCGACATGCAAGGCGAACAAAATTTGCGCGCTCCCGATTTCCGCGGTATGACCTGTGTCCGCCCGCCATGACCAAACCCGAATCCTCCGCTCATTCTCCGCGGGTCTCCGATGATCTCCGGCGGATTCTCGGGCTTGCGGCCGGGGAACCGATGTCGGTGGCCGACATCATCCGGCACACCCGCGGGCGCGGGCTGCAGACGATCGCGATCGTTCTCTGCCTGCCGTTCCTGTCTCCGGTAGCAATCCCCGGACTTTCGATTCCATTCGGGATCGCGATCGCGATCTGCGGGCTGCGGATCGCATTCCGCCACCAGCCGTGGCTGCCGGCATTCATCGCCAGGAGGCGCATCTCTTTCGCCGTGCTGGAAAAAACCCTCCGGTTCGGGATCGCGGTTCACACCAGGCTGGAAAAATTCCTTCGCGTGCGGTGGACGGTCCTGGTGGACAGCCATGCGGCCCAGATGGTTGCCGGCTTTGCTATCTCGCTCGCCGCGTTCTTGCTGAGCCTGCCCATTCCGCCGCCCTTTCCCCTCACGAACATGCTTCCTGGATTCGCCATCATTACACTCTGTTTGGGAATGCTTGAACGCGACGGACTGGTTATGTTTTTTGGCTATGCCCTAACGGTTGTTTCGGCAGTTTATGTCGGCCTGATCGGCTTGCTTGGCGCAGCCGGGGCGATGAGGGTCTGGCAGTGGATCGAAAGCCTGTTTTGAACCGGGCTACAAAATTTCCAGGAGATCCTCTTTCGGGAAACGCACCTTTGGCAGGCCGGCATATTTGTCCCCGTCGGCGCGGTATCCTGCCGGACAGGCGACGACAGCATTGAAACCTTTTGCTGGAAGACCAAGGATCTCGTCGTATTTGACGGGGTCCATGCCCTCCATCGGGCAGGTGTCCACGCCAAGCAAGGCGGCGGCGGTCATGAAGTTGCCCAGCGCGATATACACTTGGCGGGCCGCCCATTCCTGCACCCACTTCGAGCGCGGACCGTTCAACAGGTCGGAAGACATCATGTCCCGGTAAAAACCCAGCGACTCGACGGAAACTCCGCGGACCTCGGCAATCCGCGCGAGATATTTTTCCACGAACGCAGCGTCAATATCGCGGCGGGTTGCAAAAACCACGTGGTGAGAGCAATCCGTCACCTGTGGCTGATCCCACGAATGCGGGCGAAGCGCGGCCTTCAGCTTCGCGTCGGTGACGACAAAGAAATGCCAAGGCTGGAGCCCGTAGGACGAGGGCGTCAAAATCAGCGCATCCTCGAGCGCCTCCCACACGGGAGCCGGGATTTTTTTCGACGGATCAAATTGTTTGGTGGCATACCGCCAGTTCAGGGTCTCGATCAGCACTGCAGGTTCCAGAAATTTCATGACTGGGAGTGGAAGCTGATCCAGGCCTCCGTGCAAGTGGATTTTCCGGTTTTTGCTTGAACAGGGTCCGTGGGCAGTTGATCGGAAAGGCCGATTCGTGCAGCATGGATTTCAAACCCGCTGAATGAAAGTCCTGCACGAAACTCTGACCATCAAAACCCGTGGAAAGGGGACCTATGAAATCACCGACGATGTCGCGCGGATCGTCCGCGCCAGCGGGGTCACGACCGGAACCGTAACCGTCTTTGTGCGGCACACGAGTGCGAGCCTTGTCATTTATGAAAATGCCGACCCGAGCGCCCGCGCCGACCTTCACGCCTGGTTCGAGAAAATTGTTCCGGAGGATGATCCTGATTACATCCACACTTTGGAAGGGCCGGACGACACGACCAGCCATCTGAGAATGGCGATCACCCGGACGAGCGAAGTGATCCCGATCGCCGCCGGACGCCTCACACTCGGCGCCTGGCAAGGGATCTTCCTCTTCGAGCACCGCCACGCCCCTCACAACCGGCAGGTTGATGTCGTGGCGATGGGGGTGTGATCCCGGAATTGACGGGCTGGCCGCCGCGACACACGCGCCGAATGGGTTTCTCATTCCTTTCGCCCGCCGGTTCCACTATAGGGTTTCAGGATACCGACATGAATTTTCCCTCTTTGCCACGCCTCCTCCTGCAGTTTTCCGCCATCCTGCCGCTCGCTCTCGCGCTGAGCTCCTGCAAGAAGGAAACCGAGCCCACAGCCCCGCCACCCACGGTCACGGTGGCCCCGGTAAAAGAGCGCGAAATTCAGGACTTCGCGGTCGTCACCGCCCGCACCGACGCGGTCGCCTCGGTCGAGATCCGCGCACGCGTCA
>CAZSDC010000184.1:0-6317 GCA_964605515.1 uncultured Chthoniobacter sp. | reverse complement strand
AACACGTATTCCTCGGAATGGTTCTGGAGCAAAATCTGGCGGTGCCTGAAAAACGATCCGGCGGTTTTTGGCGCGGCGTGGTCCTGGGTCGAACTCAGTGATTGGATTCCCTCTGTGCTGGCCGGCGTGGCCGATCCGACGAAGATCCGGAGAGGGATCTGCGCAGCCGGACACAAGGCGCTTTTTTGCGATGAGTGGGGCGGGCTGCCGGATAAAAAGTTCCTTTCGATCCTCGATCCGAAGCTGGCATCGCTTCGCGACCGGCTCTACGACCGCGCCCACGATGCGACCGGCTCCGCAGGCAACCTCTCGAAAGCCTGGGCGGACAGGCTGGGCTTGAAACCCGGCATCCCGATCGCCATCGGGGAGATGGATGTGCATTACGGGGCGATCGGAAGCGGCGTTGCCGAGGGAACTCTCGTCAAGGTCATCGGCACATCCACCTGCGACTGCGCGGTGGTTCCTGCCTCAAAAAAGGTGGCCGATATTCCCGGGATCTGCGGGATTGTGAAAGGCGCGATCCTGCCCGGATTCTACGGTGTCGAGGCGGGACAATCGGCTGTGGGTGACATCTTTAAGTGGTGGGTGGAAACCGTTTGCACAGGCGACGCTGGCCTCTATGCAAAGCTCGAGAAAGAATCCGCCCGGTTCGCTCCCGGGGAGAGCGGTTTGCTTGCCCTGGATTGGAACAACGGCAACCGGACGATCCTTGTGGACCCCCTTCTCTCGGGCCTTCTTCTCGGCACAACCCTCCACACGACGCGTGCGGAGATCTATCGCGCGCTGGTCGAGGCGACGGCCTTTGGCGCGAGAGCGATCATCGAACGGGTCGAAAAGTATGGGGTGAAAGTCGAGCGGATCGTGTGCGCGGGAGGCATAGCGGAAAAGAGCCCGATGCTGATGCAGATCTATGCCGATGTGACCGGGCGAACGATGCAGGTCGCGGGATCGAGCCAGGCGTGCGCGCTCGGCGCCGCCGTTGCCGCCGCTGTTCTGGCGGGTGAGCACGCCGGATTTGCCGAAGCTCAAAAGGCTATGACCTCCGTAAAGGCGCTTCAATACAAGCCCCGGACGGCGGCGCGAAAAACCTACGACCGGCTCTACCGGCTCTACATGACCGTCCACGATGCCTTCGGCGGAGTCAATAAATCCTCCGACCTCTCGCGGGTCATGAAAGACCTTTTGGAAATCAAACTCTACGCCTCAAAATGAAAGCACCTGAAGTCTGGTTCCTCACCGGCAGCCAGCACCTCTACGGTCCCGAAACCCTCAAAGAAGTCGCAGCCCACTCGCAACGGATCGCCGCCGAGCTGAAACTCCCACTCCCACTCGACTTCAAGCCCGTGCTGACCACGCCGGATGCGATCCGCGCAACCATGCTGGCCGCCAACAGCGACGACTCCTGCGCCGGGCTGATCCTGTGGATGCACACGTTTTCGCCGTCGAAGATGTGGATCGCAGGACTCTCCGCGCTCAAAAAGCCGTTCCTCCACCTCCACACGCAATTCAACCGCGACCTGCCGTGGAGCGGGATTGACATGGATTTCATGAACACGAACCAGTCCGCGCACGGGGATCGCGAGGCTGGGTTCATCCACTCTAGGATGCGGCTCTCCCGCAAGGTCGTCGTCGGGCACTGGCAGGATCCGGAAGTCGTCGAGCGCATCGCCGCTTGGACGCGCGCCGCGCGGGCCTGGCACGATTGGCAGGGTGCAAAGTTTGTCCGCTTCGGCGACAACATGCGGCAGGTCGCCGTGACCGAGGGAGACAAGGTTTCCGCGGAAATGCAGTTTGGATTTTCTGTCAACGGACACGGCATCGGAGATCTTGTCGGCGTGCTGCAAGGCGTTCCGGATTCCGCGGTGAACTCGCTCTGCACGGAATACGCCGACGCATATAATCTCGCTCCCGCGCTGGCGAAATCCGGTGAGCGCCACGAGTCGCTCCGCGAGGCCGCACGCATCGAAATCGCTCTCAGAACTTTTCTCGAAGTCGGCGGATTCAAGGGCTTCACCACCACATTCGAGGATTTGCACGGACTCCGGCAGCTCCCGGGGATCGCCGTCCAGCGCCTGATGGCGAAGGGTTACGGGTTCGGAGCCGAGGGGGATTGGAAAACGGCGGCTTTGCTGCGCGCGATGAAGGTCATGGCCTCAGACCTTGGCGGAAAGACGTCGTTCATGGAGGATTACACCTACCACCTCGAACCCGGCAACCACCTCGTTCTCGGTTCCCACATGCTGGAAATTTGTGAGTCCATCGCTGCTTCCAAACCGTCCTGCGAAGTCCATCCACTGGGCATCGGAGGAAAAGAAGATCCGGTCCGTCTCGTCTTTGATGCCCCTCCGGGAGCCGCCCTCAATGCGACGCTTGTGGACATGGGTAACCGGTTCCGGCTTCTTGTGAACGAGGTTGATGCGGTGACTCCTCCGCAGCCGCTTCCGAAACTTCCGGTCGCACGGGCTGTCTGGAAATGCCGGCCGGATTTCAAAACCGCCTGCGCGGCTTGGATCCATGCGGGAGGGGCACATCACACCGGTTTCAGCTACGTGGTGACCCGAGAGCAGCTCGAAGACTTCGCCTCGATGGCGGGCGTGGAATTTCTGGCTATCGGAAATGAGACCAATCTCTCCGATTTCCGAAAGGAGCTCCGCTCCAACGAGGTTTATTATCATCTCTCCGGAGGCTTCGTTTCGTGAGCCGATACAATGCGATCCGTGAGGAATGCTGCGCCGCGAATGCCGCGCTCCCGGCTGCGGGGCTGGTGGATCTGACCTTTGGAAACGTCAGCATCTGCGACCGCGAGGCAGGGGTCTTCGCGATCAAACCCAGCGGGATCCGCTATGACAAACTCACGCCTGCGGAGATGGTCATCGTGGACATGGACGGCAAAATTGTGGAAGGCGCGCTCAGGCCGTCATCCGACACGCCCACCCACCGGCGGCTCTTCCTCGCGTTTGCGCACACGCGCTCCATCGTCCACACCCACTCCCGGCACGCGGTTTCCTTTGCCCAGGCCGGGCGCGAAATCCCGCTTCTCGGCACAACCCACGCCGACTACTTCCGTGGGCCGGTTCCGGTGACCCGTGCCCTGACCGCAAACGAAATCTCATCCGACTACGAATGGGAAACCGGCAATGTGATCGTCGAGCGGTTCTCATCGCTGGATTCCTCGGAAATGCAGGCGGTTCTCGTTCGCAACCACGGACCGTTCGCGTGGGGCAGTTCCGGCGGGAAAGCCGTGGAAAACGCCCTCGCCCTGGAAATCATTGCCCAGATGGCCCTCCATGCTCTCCAGCTCAGTCCGTCTGCGCCGTCCCCCGCCGCCGAACTCATCGACAAACACTTTCTCCGCAAGCACGGACCCTCGGCCTATTACGGCCAGGAGGCTTCCAAGTAGGGACACATCGCCGAAGCCACGACTTTTTCTGCCTGTCCTGCGGTAAGCTTGTTGTCAGGCCCTCTATTCTGCCAGCAATGCGCGGGCAATTTCATTCCACTCGTCCTCAAGACTGCCGTGGAACCGGGGCTTTCCTGCCCGGGCATACCAATACCCGGCGTTTGAGCTGTCGCCTTCCTTGCGGTGCAGGTAGGCATGCACCCAGGAGGCCTCGTGGGAATCGTCATCCTGCACGCAGACGTGTGCTGAGTCCCAATTCCCCGAAGCATCATGCCAGAGAGCGCAGAGCGGGGCGCCGAGGCCAACAGGCACTTCCGGGGTGGAGCGGAATTCAGCGAGCGTCATAATGGGGCCATGATATCACGGATCCTGAAAAAATAAAACTCGGGACACCGAATGAACGCGTAGCCTTCCGTCTGGAGGCTGGCATTGAAAACTCCAGATAGCGGCCGCTGGACAATTGATCCATCTTCCAGTATTGATCTGCGTCATGAGTTCCCCAGAACGAGACGCCCGAGACCTGACACCTATTACCGCAGCACCGACGGACATTGCTCCCTTGGGGCGGCCAGCGGAGAAGCCGGCACATGAACGGACGGGCGCCGAGGACGCGGCGCTGGCGGATTGGGAGGCGATCGAGGCGGATGCTGATTTCATTTCCCTTCTGAAGGCGAAGGCAGTCTTTGTGGCTCCGGCGACAGCGGTCTTTGTGGTTTACTATTTTGCGCTTCCGATCGGGGTCGGCTGGTTTCCGAAACTGATGGAGACGCGGGTCTGGGGGGCGGTGAACGTGGCGTATGTGTTCGCGTTTTCGCAGTTTCTCATGGCCTGGATTCTCGCCGCTCTCTACGTCATGGTTGCGGCGGGATGGGATAAGCGGGCGGCGGGGATCATTGCGAAATTCCAGAGCAAGGAGGCCAAATGATCGCGGCAGCACTTGCAGCAGCCGGCGACAAGACGGCGCTCTTCATGTTCCTGGGGTTCGTCGCAGCGACGCTGGTCATCACGTATTTCAGTGCCCGGAAGTCCACGGGAGCAAGCGCGTATTTTGCTGCCGGACGACGGATCACCGGATGGCAGAACGGACTCGCTGTCGCGGGCGACTATATGAGCGCGGCGAGCTTCCTCGGGATCGCGGGCATGATCGCTTTCAACGGATACGACGGTTTCATGTATTCGGTCGGGTTCCTCGTCGCTTATCTCACCGTTCTCTTCGTTGTGGCCGAACCCCTGCGAAATGCGGGAAAATACACGATGGCTGACGTGCTGGCATATCGGCTGAAACCGCGTCCGGTCCGTGCGGCGGCCTCGCTGAGCACGCTGACGGTCTCGGTGTTTTACATGATCGCGCAGATGGTCGGGGCAGGAACATTGGTCAGGCAGTTGATCCCCGGCGTAAGCTATGAGGCGGCGGTTGTTGGAGTCGGGATCCTGATGGTCGTTTACGTGGTCTTCGGCGGCATGCTGGCAACGACCTGGGTGCAGATTATCAAGGCGATCCTGCTGATGAGCGGCAGCGTTTTCCTGAGCATCCTCGTGCTGAGCAAATTCCATTTCGATCTCGGGAAATTCTTCCAATCGCTGACGGCGATCACCTCCACCGGCGCGGACGGGGTGAAGGTGACGCGGAATTTCCTGACTCCGGGACTTCTGTTCCATAATCCATGGGACCAGATCTCGCTCGGCATGGCGCTCGTGTTCGGCACGGCCGGGCTGCCGCACATCCTTATCCGTTTTTACACCGTGCCCGATGCAAAAACTGCACGGTCGAGCGTCGTGTGGGCGATGATCATTATCGGGCTCTTTTACATCATGACCACGTTCTTTGGGTTCGGGGCAGCGAGCCTGCTCGGGCCTGACTTTTTGAAAGCCCACGGCGGCACAAACATGGCCGCTCCCCAGCTCGCGCATGAGCTCGGCGGCGAGGTGTTTTTTGCCTTCATCAGCGCGGTCGCATTTGCCACGATCCTGGCGGTCGTCGCCGGGCTCACGATCAGCGCCAGCACGAGCTTCGCTCACGACTTCTTCACGAACGTCATCCACCAAGGCAAGGAGCAACGTCCGGGCGAGGAAGTGAAAGTCGCCCGGATCACAGCTTTCGTCGTCGGGGCAGCCGCGATCGGGATCGCGATCCTGCTCGGCCCAACGGTCAACGTCGCCTTCCTCGTCGGCCTTGCCTTCGCGGTCGCAGCGAGCGCAAACCTCCCGGTGATCGTGTTCTCGATCTTCTGGAAACGGTTCACGACGACCGGAGCGGTGACCGGATTATTGATCGGACTGGCCTCGAGCATCGCCCTGATTTTGGTCAGTCCCGACTTCATGAAGGACGCGTGGTTCCCGCTGAAAAACCCGGCGATCGTGAGCATCCCGCTCGGATTTCTCGGGGCGTTCCTCGGAACATTTCTGTCCCGCGAACCGTCTGCAGAAAAACTCTTCGCCGAATTAAAAGTCCGGGCCAACACAGGATTGGGCGCGGAGAAAGCCTCCAGCCATTGAGTTGAATTCCCGGTTGAAGTCAGGTGGTGACCGGCGTATTGCAGCGCATGGAAAATGCACTGGCCGGGGAGAAGTCGCCATATCTTCTCCAGCACAAGAACAACCCCGTTGAGTGGCGTCCTTGGGGGGAGGCGGCGTTTGCGCAGGCAAGGGCGGAGCAGAAGCCCGTGTTCCTCTCGATCGGATATTCGACCTGCCACTGGTGCCATGTGATGGCGCACGAGTCGTTTGAAAATCCGGCGATCGCCGCGCTTATGAATCGCGCATTTGTAAACATTAAGGTGGATCGCGAGGAACGGCCGGATGTGGACCGGGTGTATATGGCCTTCGTCCAGGCGACGAGCGGAGGAGGAGGATGGCCGATGAGCGTCTGGCTCACGCCGGAGGGAAATCCGTTTTTTGGCGGCACGTATTTTCCGCC
>CAZSDC010000183.1:0-6335 GCA_964605515.1 uncultured Chthoniobacter sp. | reverse complement strand
TCGGGTGCAACTTCGAAAGCGCCACCGCCCTCGCCGGACTTTCGGATGAGGAGGAGGTCTCCCGCTGGCTTTCCGGGATGCTCGAACGCGTGATGGATGCCATCCGCGACAACAGGCAGTTCCCCAATGCTGTCTTGCTCGGCCGCGCGGTGGCCTACATGGAGGAGCACTTGGCTGAACCGCTGGACCGCGACTCGGTCGCCCGTGCCGCAGGGCTCTCGGGAAGCCATTTTTCCCGCCTGATCAAGGAAAAGACAGGGCGCACATTCACCGACCTTATGGCGCAATACCGCGTCGACCATGCCAAAGCGATGCTACGCAGAACCGGAAAAAGCCTCATCCAGATCGCCTTGGAGTGCGGGTTCGAGGACCAGAGCTATTTTTCGCGGGTTTTCAAACGCTACACGGGATCTACCCCAAGGGCCTACCGGGAAAGCGCACCATAATCCCAAATTTCGGCACCAGATTGAAAGACTCCGCCGGGACGGAGGCTTAGAGTCCATGACATGCGGTGATCCCGCACTCAAATTATGAAATACCAATCTCTCGCTATCGAAACCCCGGAATCCCTCGTCTTCGGGACCGCCCCGAAACCGCTTAAAACCCGCTCGGGCATGGTCATCGGTGGTGGCCAGGTCTATCCGGAACTCAACTTCACACTTCCTCCAATGACGATCACTCAGGACACGATGCCGCGCGTCCTGGAGCACTACAAGGAGATCATCAACGGCGCACTCACCCGCGCCGTGGATCTCGAGGCACACGGCGTAGTGATCGAATTTGAAACTCTCCCGCCCATGACGGAATTTCCCGAGTGGGGGCTCGCGATCGTGAGAACCCTGCTCGATGGGATGCGTGCATTCGAGTCCTCAACGGGTCTGAAATCGGTCCTGCGCATGACTCCCAACGACAACCGTGAGTTCGTGCGTCCGCCCACGATGCGAAGCGGCTATTACCTCGACCGGATGCTCCAGCTCTTCGAGAGCTCGGCTGCGGAGGGGGCCGAACTGCTCAGCATCGAGTCGGTGGGCGGGAAGGAACTCCACGACGACGCGCTAGTGAACGGTGACCTGGCGGCTGTGATCTTCTCGCAGTGCTGCGTCGGGGTGAGGGACATGAAGTATCTCTGGTCTACGATCAGCGAAATCGCGAAACGCCATGGGGTTCACGCCGCTGGCGACACCGCCTGCGGATTCGGCAACACCGCCATGGTGCTCGCCGAACAAAAAATGATCCCGAGGGTCTTTGCTGCCGCAGTCCGCGCCGTGAGCGCCGTGCGTTCGCTGGTTGCCTACGAATGTGGTGCAGTGGGACCCGGCAAGGACTGCGGATACGAAAATCCGTTTCTCAAGGCGATCACCGGATTCCCGATGGCCATGGAGGGCAAGACCTCGGCCTGTGCGCACTTCAGTCCGCTGGGCAACATCGCGGCGGTTGCCTGCGACACCTGGTCGAACGAATCGGTCCAGAACATCAAGCTCCTCGGCGGCATGGCCCCGACCTGCTATATGGAGCAATTGATCTACGACTGCCGCTTGATGAACGAGGCGATCAATGACGGCAAGGAAGGAGTCGCCACCTACCAGCGCTGGGTCGTCCGCTCGGATGCAGGGCTTGATCCGCAGGCCTACATTCTTACTCCGCACAACGTGATCCGAATTGCAAAAGCCATCGTCTCCTCAAAAAACCATTATCGGGCCGGATGCGCCGCCGCGCTCGAGGCGATCGCCGTCATGCGAGAGGGAGCCGAGGCCGGATGCCTCCACGTGCTCGATCGCGAAAAAGACTGGCTCGACAACATGGCGGACACCGTCGGTGAGCTTCCTGAAAATGAGGACAACTTCATCGCCGATCAGCTTGCCATGGCGGATGGGGAAAAATTTCTGCCGGCGGAATACGGGCTGTAACCTACTCCTCGCCGGACGATCGATACGAGTGGTTGAGCGCGGTGGTGCGGTTCCAGCGGAGCCGGGAGGAGATCGCGTCGGTGATAAACGATTTTGCCCGCGCGACCGAGGCCGAGAGATCGAGCCCCTGAGCAAGGCCGGTGGCGATTGCTGCGGAGAACGTGCACCCGGTCCCGTGCGTGTCGGCCCCCCGGATAAAGCCCGCCCGGAATTCCTCGAATCCGGCTTCGGTGGCAATGACATCCACAGCCATGCGGGACTTGAGGTGCCCGCCTTTCAGCAGGAAGGGAACGCCGAACTTGTGGACCAGAGCGAGGCCAGCGGCCTTCATTTCCCCGAGATCCCGGCAGGGCCTGCCGGAGAGGATTCGAAGCTCGTCGAGGTTCGGCGTCACCAGAGCGGCCCTGGGAAAGAGGAGTTTTTCGTATGCGGCGATGGCCGATCTTTGCAAGAGTGGCTCCCCACTCGACGCAACCATCACCGGATCCACAACCAGGGGGAGAAGCACGGGGAGTTTGTCGAGCTCTGCCGCCACCGCCCGAATAATGGCTGCGGAAAACAACATGCCTGTCTTGGCAGCCGCCACCGGAAACGCCTCGAAACTGAGTCTGACCTGCTCGGCGACCATCCGGGGCCGGATTGGTTGAATTGCGGAAACCCGCCCGGGGACCTCCGCGACGACACAGGTGATCGCCGTCTGGGCATAGCCTCCTAGCGCAGTGATCGTCTTCAGATCAGCCTGCGCTCCCGCTCCGCACGAATTGTCCGACCCTGCAATCGTTAGGACGACCGGTCGCATCACCTTGATCGGATGGCCTGCAGGATGAAAAAGATCAGTTGGCCGAGTGCTGCCACAAACGCAGCGACATAGGTGAGCGCCGCCGCGTCCAGAACGTCGTTGACCCCGCTGGCCTCAGTCCCCTGGCGAACCATCCCCATCTGCTGCAGGACCGCTTTTGCCCGGCGCGAGGCATCGAATTCCACCGGAAGCGTGATCAGGTTGAAAACCACGATCACCACAAAGCAGGCGATGGCCACAAGGACCAGATGGAATGCGTGAAAGAAGAATCCGGCGATAAAGATCGGCAAGATCAACTGCGAAGCAAATTGAGTCGCAGGGACTGCCAGCATCCGCCATTGCAGGGGCGCATACGCCTTCGAATGCTGGATCGCGTGCCCGCACTCGTGGGCCGCGATTCCCAAGGCCGCGACGGAGGGCGTCCCGTAGACCTCGGGCGACAAACAAAGCCGGCGGCGGGCGGGATCATAATGGTCCCCCAGTGCATCGTTGATGGCCACAATCTCGACATCGTTGATACCCGCGGCAGAAAGAATCCTCTGCGCAGCCTCGGCCCCGGTCAGGTTCGATCCGGCACGCACCTGGCTCCAGCGTTTGAACGCACCCGATACTTTTGTCTGAGCCCATAGCCCGATCAACATCGGAACACCGATCAAAAGAATCCACGTCATCATAGCCCGTCAAAGTTACCAAAAACCGGTGGCTCTGCAACTTCGCCCCGGATGATTCAGTCAAGAAACGAGCAGACGTATTGGCAGATCCCCTCCTCCACGGAGATCGTGAATCCGGAGTTTGCTGGGACGCGGAACTCGCCGCCGGACTCGTGCGGCGCGCCTCCCTCCTCGCCGTCGAGAACGACCGCGCATTTTCCGTCAACGATCTGCATCCGCTCGGCCGCGCCGGTCCCGAAGTGATACGTCCCGGGATAGATGAGTCCGAGGGTCCGCTTGGATCCGTCCGGCGAGAGGATGATGTGTGAGACGACCCGGCCGTCAAAATAGACGTTGGCTTTCGCGACCGCAGTGACATTTGAAAATTCCATACCCTGCAAATGGCGGAGGCGGCGGGGCTTGGCAAGTCAATAAAAGCGGCGGGGCGCAACGACCGGCTGACGCTGTGTCAACCGCTCGACAAAGCGCTCCCACGAGGCCTGGCCGGCAAGGATTTCGATTTCCACCCGCAGGTAGTAGAGCGGAACTTCCGGCTCCAGAATGCGCGGGATGCGGACGGCATCCTTCTCCGTGGTAAGAATCGCGTCGAGCTCGCGGCGGCCGCACCGGCGGATGAACGATTCGATCTCCTTGGAGGTAAACCGGTGGTGGTCGGCATAGGTCTTTGAGATTTCGATCTCCGCATCGAGCTTCCGGAGCGCGTTCTCAAAGCTTCCGGGAACCGCGATCCCGCAGATCGAACCGATCCGCAGGCCGCGCAGAAATTCCAGCGGCTTGATCTCGCCAGTCACAAAATTCCGGAGGTGCTTCGGCCGGTGGGAGCATTCGATGATGTCGGCGGTCCGGTTGTAGCGGCGGATCCGGTCGATGATCGCGCTGTTGTCCGACCCATCGCATTTTGTGAGGAAAATATGGCTGGCGCGGCGGAGGTTGTGGGGCGGTTCGCGCAGCGTTCCGCGCGGCAGCATGAACTCGTTTCCAAACGGGGCCTGCCTGTCCACGAGCACGATCTCCAGACCGTGGCGCATCCGGATGTATTGGAATCCGTCATCGAGGATCAGCGTATCGCACTGGAACTCCCTCACCGCGTAGGATCCGCTCTTGACCCGGTCCCGGTCCACGAGCACGACCACTCCGCGAAGGTTGTTCGCCAGCATGAACGGCTCGTCGCCGGCTGTCCGCGAATCGAGGAGCAGGGATTGGCCGTCGCAGACGACACGGGGAATGAACACCGCTTTCTTCTTGGTGACTTTGTCCACGAGCCGGAGCAGCAGCGGGCGCGGGACGCTCTTGTAGCCGCGGCTGAGGATGGCGACGCGCCGTCCGCCTTCCTGCAGCGCGCGGGCCAGAAGTTCGACAACGGGAGTCTTGCCGGTGCCTCCCACGGTCAGATTTCCAACACTGATGACCAGGCATCCGTGCGAGTGGCTCCGGAAGATACGGTTCCTGTAAAGCGCAAGCCGGGTCAGGACGATCGCCCGGTAGAGCAAGGACAGGAGCCAGAGGAGCCCGCGGAGCAGATCGGCACGGCGGCCATACCGGCGGCCGAGGATGACGTCAATCGCAAAGGATTCCAGCCCCTCGATCCAACGTCTCATGGGAGGATTCTGACGCCGGAATTATCGGCGCCCACAACAACGGCCACCGCAGAATCCAGCCCGGATGCCGCAATCATCGCGTTCGCGACGTTTTCGGGATTTTTCAGAGTTGCACAGGCGATCGTTGAGCCCGAGCCGCTCAGCCAGCCCCCGAGCGCGCCCGCCTTGCAGGCCGCATCGATAACCGGTGAAAGAAACGGGATCAGCGGCTCGCGGTAGGGCTGGTGGAGGCGGTCATCAAAACAGCCCGCCAGTTGTCGGTAATTCCGCGTGGCGAATGCCGCGGATATCGCCGCTGCGCATCCCGCACTGAACACCGCGTCGCGCAGCGGAATCCTTGCCGGAAGGGCCTGCCGGGCAGCGGGCGTGGAAATTTCGAACTCCGGAATCAGGAGGGCAAACATCAGGCTGTCCTCGATCTTGTAGCGCTGGAGCAGCCCCACCGGAGGCGCAATCGTAAAGCCGCCGAACGCAGCCGCCGCGGCGTTGTCGGGATGTCCCTCAAGCGCGGCACAGAGGTGGAAGATGTCCGCACGGCCGAGCGGGCGGCCGGCCAACTCATTGAGGCCGTGAAGCACCCCGAGCCGAACGGTGACGCTGCTGCCAAGGCCGCGTGAACGGGGGACCGTCCCCTCGACCTCCCAATGAAAAGCAAATGGCCGGATCCCGACCTCGCGAAAAAACAGGGTGGCGGCCTCATCGGCCATTTCGCCCTTCGCCGGCCCACGGCCGCGCCGCACGGTCGTGATGTTGTAGAGCTTAAGAGCGATCCCCAGGCAGTCAAATCCCGGCCCCAGATTCGCCGTCGAGGCGGGAACACGCACGCGCACTTCATTCATCCGCTGGATCATGCCCCAACAACCCGCGTCCGGAAAAGAATATCCTACATCATTTTCGCACCCATCTCGGCGAGGGCGCTTCGCTCGCCTTTGCTGAGCGAGATGTGGGCGGTGATGGCCTGGCCGCGAAGACGGTTGCGGGCATAGACCAATCCGTTTGAACGGCTGTCGACGTAGGGGTTGTCGATCTGCGCGGGGTCGCCCACCATCACGAGCTTCGAGCCTTTCGACATGCGGGTGACGACAGTCTTGGCCTCGAGCGGGGTGAGCTGCTGCGCCTCGTCGAGGACGAAGAAACGGTTCGGAATCGAGCGTCCGCGGATGTAGCACAGGGCCTCGATCTCGAGGAGCCCGCGCTCGATGAGCTGCTCGTAGGGCTTAACGACGGCATGGTTCACATTCGGACCGGGATGCGGGTGCGGCGGCTTGTGATCGTGCTTTTTCCGGTCGGATGAGTTTCGGGGTCTGCCCTCCGACGGCGGCGGGTTCAGCGGCAGGAGCACCTCGAAGGCATCGTAGAT
>CAZSDC010000182.1:0-6432 GCA_964605515.1 uncultured Chthoniobacter sp. | reverse complement strand
TTTGTGATGCTCGTCGTCTCGTTTTTTGTGCTGCTGGCCAGCAACGGGCTACAGGCGTGGGACAACAATAGAAAGGGGCTGCACTGACCATGGCGGGCGCTTCTCAATTTCCGATTCCGGTGCGTCCGAACATTGGCCGCCGCGCCACGGCGGAGTCGCCGGTCGCGAAATTTCTATTGATCGGGATCACGCTGGTTTTCTTCAGCCTGTTTCTTCTCCTGCCTCTGTTTGTCGTCTTCCATGAGGCCTTTTCCAAAGGGCTCGGCGTTTTTTTAAGAACTTTCCAAGACCCCTACACACAGGACGCGATCCGTCTCACGCTGCTCGTCGCGGCCATCGCCGTGCCGCTGAATACCGTGTTCGGCCTCGCGGCCGCGTGGAGCCTGACGCGATTCCGTTTTTCCGGCAGGTCGTTTCTCATCACGCTGATCGATCTTCCCCTCTGGGTCTCGCCGGTCATCGGCGGTCTGATCTACGTTCTCGTCTTCGGGTCGAAAGGCTGGTTTGGTCCCTGGCTTTCGGACCACGGTATCCGGATCATTTTTGCGGTTCCCGGGATCGTGCTCGCTACCGTATTCGTCACATTTCCCTTTGTGGCGAGAGGCTTGATTCCCCTCATGCAGGCGCAGGGGATCAGCGAGGAAGAAGCCGCCCTGACGCTCGGCGCGAACGGATGGCAGATATTCTGGCGGGTGACCGTCCCGAAAATCAAGTGGGGCCTCCTCTACGGCGTGATCCTTTGCAACGCCCGTGCCATGGGGGAATTCGGGGCGGTCTCGGTCGTCTCGGGGCACATCCGGGGCAAGACCAACACGATGCCGCTCCACATCGAAATCCTTTACAATGAATACCACTTCGCTGCCGCGTTCGCTGTGGCCTCGTTGCTGGCGCTTCTCGCGCTGGTCACGCTTTTTCTCAAGACCTACTCGGAGTGGCGCGCCGCCGAGCAGTTGAAGCAACTCTGACAAAACCCGCTTTCCCATGAGCATACGAATCCGTCACATCACCAAGCGATTTTCGCGCTACCCCGCGCTCAACGACGTGAGCGTTGAGATCGAGACCGGCGAGCTGATCGCGCTGCTCGGCCCGAGCGGGTCGGGAAAAACAACCCTGCTCCGCGTGATCGCCGGGCTCGAGTTTCCGGAGTCCGAGGGTGCGGTGCTTTTTCAGGACCGCGATGTCACGCGGCTCTCCGCCTACAAGCGCAAGGCGGGGTTCGTTTTTCAGGCCTACGCCCTCTTCGCTCACATGAACGTCTTCGAAAACATCGCGTTCGCGCTGCGGATCCTGCCGCGCAAGAAGCGTCCCCCGGAAGCGGTGATCCGGGCGCGGGTCGCGGAACTCCTCGCGGCCGTCCAGCTCGAAGGGCTCGAAAAGCGCCTTCCCACCCAGCTCTCCGGCGGCCAGCGCCAGCGGGTTGCCTTTGCGCGGGCGCTGGCCATCGAGCCAGAGGTGCTCCTGCTCGACGAACCATTCGGTGCGCTGGATGCCAAGGTGCGCAAAGATCTCCGGCGATGGCTCAGGGAATTTCACGAGAGGATCCGTCTCACCACGATCTTCGTGACCCACGACCAGGACGAGGCCTTCGAGGTTGCCGACCGCGTAGTCATCATCGACAAAGGCGTCATCCAGCAGTCAGGCACTCCGGAGGAAGTCAGGAAAAATCCCGCAAACGAATTTGTGCGGGAATTTCTGGACCTTTAGATCCGGGCAATTCCGGCCAGTCCGAAGAACAGGATATCTGAACAGATCAGGGCTTGGGGTTGAGCAGGCTGGAAAGGCGGAGTTCGTCCAGAGCTATCGGGCTTTTTTGCTGGAGTTTGGCGAGGAAGGCTTCACGGTTGGCGCGGGCGCGCTCGCTGCGGAGGAGGCGGACCAACTGGGGCTTCACCTCTTCGAGCGACGCCGTGTGGGCATCCCTGACCTCGAGGACTTTGACAACATACCATCCATCGGCAAGGCGAATGGGTTCAGTGACTGACCCTTTGGGCAGCGAGGCGACCTTGGAGCGAATTTCGGGTTGAATCTGCGTTTCGGCCAGCCATCCGACCTCGCCGCCCCGGGATGCGGTCTCGCGCTCCTCGCTTCTCTCCCGGGCAACGGCCGCAAAATCTCCAGATTTCGCAGCTTTTGAAATCTCATCGATCTTGGTTCTTGCGCTTTCCTGGGCGTCTTTTCGGGCGTCCTTCGGAATTGCAAGGTAGATCTGGGCGAGGCGGATTTGCGCGGGCACCTGGAGCTCAGTCTTGCGGGCCTCGTAAACCGCTTTCACATCGTCATCCGACGGGAATCCTTCCGGGACTTTGGCAATGGATTGAAGATAAGTTTCGGCGATGGCTTCCTGGCGGAGCCGGTCGAGTTGCGAGGCGACCGCTGGGGTTTTATCCCAGCCCGAGGCGAGTGCCTCCTTGAACAGGATTTGCTGGAGAATAAGGTTGCGCACCGCCTGGCTCAGAGCAGCCGGGTTTTTCAGCAGGGCCGCACGATCGGCTTCGCTAAGGGTTTCCAGGTAAGGGGTCACCTGTGCGGCTTTGATTTCTTGATCGCCGACGCGAGCGATCACGTCATCTGCGGCATGCGCAAGCGGCGAGGCCAGAATCGCGAGAAAGATGAACCAGGAGCGGACAATGCGGGATGCAAAAATTGGCGACATAGCGAGTTAGCTTTGAGGTTTGGATTGCGGGGTTTCGGCGGCTTGAGTTTTGGCTTCGGTTTTTTCCTCCTGGATGCGGGCATCAGTGAGCTTGTCCGCCTGATCCTGGATCAGATTTTCAAATTTGACCTTGGTCGTTCCGACGAATGGTTCCCGGGCAAGAATCGCATCGCCGAGGCCGAATTTTTCGTAGCGGTTGAGGGTGTCCATGCCGGCTTTATACATCTCAAGATTTTTTGCCTGCTGGTTTGCGACCTGGCGTTCGAGTTTGATCGTCTTGTCCACATACTTGGCGCGTTCAGCTTCCTTGTGCGCGGCGAACGCGGTGAGCTCAGAGTAGGATTTTTTCCATTTTTCCACCTTGGCCTGAAGGCTGGTGATCACCGTCCCGCGCTCCGTGAGCTTGGTGTTGAGCTCGGCGATCATGTTTGTGGAGGTGGTGCGTTCGGCAAACAGGTCCTTGGTGAGCGACTCGTTTTTGGTGGTGAGCTCCTTGATTTTCTCCTCTGCGGCGATCTGGGCGGCCTGGGCGGTTGCGATCTGTCCTTGGGCATCGCGAAGTTTGAGCATCGTGTCGCGGAGCGCTTCCCGGAGCTTCGTCTCGATCCCGTTGCTCTCCTCTGCGGCACGCAGCGGGGCCGCCAGCGCCAGGACGATCAGGACAACAATGCCGGCGCCCGCTCTCAATCTCCCCATGTTATTGACCATGCTCATGTTCAGAATTTCGAATTGATGTCGATTTGGATGATATTGGATTTGTATTGTGGCCCGGTGATGCTGTCGGCGCCCATCCAGCGGACTCCGACATAGACATTCTGCGAAAGGGCGAGCGATGCGCCGACGGTGTAGCCCTTCATGTTCGTGCCGCCGAGGCCGAAGTTTGAGTCGTTGAACCCGTCCACGACCGCATCCGAGCCGATCCACCGGTATCCGACATCCACGGACCAATCGAAACGCTTCGAGAGAGAGGGTGTCCCCAGACGGAACTCGAGGAGCCAGGCGGTTGCCGAGCCATCATACGCCCCGACGGAGTTGAGCTGGGTGACATCCACTGGCCCGCGGTTGTTGACGGCAATGGCATTGATGGCGCTGCTGTCAAAGGCGAGGTTTTTCACGTATTCCCCGATGAGCGAGATTTGGACCGGTTCGTAGATATTGCAATCGATCCGTCCGGTGACGGCGAGTTCATGGAACGGTGTGGCCAGCCCGTAGTATTGCCACTGGTTGGTGGCCCCGTAATTGTTGCTGGCATCCGGAATGATATCGCGGATCGCCATGTAAGTATTGCCTTTCTGGGCAAACGAAGGACGGCTGTTGTCCGTGTCGCTGGCGTCGTTGATGTTTTGCGGGGTATATGGGGTGGAGAGCTTGCCCTCGATGTTCTGGAAGTAGTAGTAGGTGGCGGCCACCTGGAGCTTGAACCCCTTGAGCGGCTTCCATTCGATTCCGCCCTGGATCGCGTAGAGGTATTTGTCGTAACTCTTGAACTTGACCGGCTGGTTGGACGAGAAGTTCAAGTCTGTATTATACACGACAAAGGCGCCACCTGTGACAAACGGGGTGAGGCCGGACAGGACCTCATACTGGAGTTTTGCCGCCGCCCCGTCGAACCCGATCCCCTCGTCCCAGATCAGGCGCGTGGACATAAACGGGTTGTCAAACCTTCCGACCCAAGCCGTGAATAACGGCTTGTCAAAAATCGGCAGGTCGTAGCGGAGGAATGCCCGGTCGAGCCAGATCGCATACTTGCTGAAGTTTCCGCCCTGGCCGTTCGCGTAGCCCATGCTCTGGTTGGTCGAGACCGGGGAGTTCGTCTGGCCGGTGGCGATGCGGAACCCGCTGGTGAAATTCTCTCCCATGTTGAAGTCGATCCCGAACCGCGCCCGGATACGGAACTGGGTCCTGTTCTGGTCGGCGTTCAACTGCGGGGCGAACTGGTTTCCGGTCGTGTCGAAGGGGAGTCCGGTATTGATGGCGTTGAAATTCGGGAAGGCGCCGCTGACATCGTTTCCGTTCGGGAATTTGTCGCCTTCGTAGCGCACGCGCAGGTCAAAGAACGGGTTCGTTTTGTCCACCCATTTTGGGATGAGGATATTTCCGGCCAGCTTCGAGGAGGCGCGGTCGGTGGCGAGTTCGAGTTTGATCTCCTCCTTGATCTGCGATTTGACCGGTTCGGGAATGTAGCTGACCCGCACATCGTCCGGCGAGGCTGGCGCGTTCTGGGCTTGGGCGACGGCGATTTGATCCGTGGCCGCCTGGACGGCGGCAACCTGGGCAACGGCGAACATGTCGGCTTGGGACTGCGACCGTGCGGTTTCGGCCTCGGCCTGGGCCTGCGCGATCATCTCGCGGGCATCGTCCTTTGTTAAAATTCCCCGCTGTACCAGCTTGTTGATCAGATTGATCGTGACGCTCTGGGATGGGGAGGCTGGCTCCGATGGCGGAGTCGAAGGTGCGGCATCCGGGGTCGTTACAACGACGTCATCCGCAGGGGTTGGCGCGATGGGTAAGGGTCCATCGATTGTGAGAGGGGTTGGTTTTGCCTTGGCCGCATGCTGCCCCTGCGATTGCGCTTTGGCCGCCGGTTGAGGCGTCGGTTCCGCCTTGGCAACGGGCCGGGCAGTTGGCTGAGCGGCAACAGCGGGTTCAGGGGTTGGCTCGGCTGTGGCCGCAGGCTGAGCGGTCGGCTGAGCTTTTGCCACGGCGTCATGTTCCGTTGGTGTGCCTGGAGCTTCCGTAGCAACAGGCGATGGCTCAGGGCTGGGGGTGACTGCAGCCGAAGGAACAACCGGGGTCGTCTGCACAACGGGTGTCGGTTGAGGCTCTGGTGTCGGAGCAGGCGTCGGCTCCGGTGTCGGCGCAGGAGTGGGCGTGGCCGTCGCCGTCGCCGTCGCCGTCGGAGCGGGTTCCGGGGGTAGTTGGGAGCTGGCCTCAACCGGGGCGGACTGTTCCGGCGATGCGGGTGTAGGAGTGACGAGAACCGCTGGGAGGAGCGTTGGAGGATTGCTGTTGCCGGATGAAGCCGGTGTGGGCGAAGCCGCGGGGGGGATAGACCGCAGAACCAGCGGGGACGGGCCGCTCACCGGAGTTCCTGATGGTGAGGAACTCGGGGTGGGGGAAGGGTAATCAAAGATAATCCGGTTTTTCTTGCCGACCTGAGCCACATCGTAATCAGCCCCGGAAGCTGAGTTCAGAACGGCGAGTGCTGAAGTCAGAACGAGCAGCGTGCCCCGGTGCATGAAGGAGAAAGAGCTCATGGAATCAGTTGGGCCGGGTTGCTGAGAGGCGCATGACGATCGGCATCGGCATGCCTTCCGGCGGAGGATTCTGCAATTGCAGCCCGGTTAAGATTTCGTCGCGGATCGCGGCATCGACATCGGGCTTGCCGCTGGTGCCGGCGAGGGTGGCGCGCGTGACGCGTCCGCTGGAATCCAGCCAGATACGGACTTTCACATCGAGAGCGGCTGAGCGGGTCTTCTTGTGATTCCGCAAGGCATCCACGACGCGCGACTGGACTTGTCCGGCATAAAATCCATATTTCGAGCCGCCCTTGCCGCCCTTGCCGGTTCCGGTGCCGCCGATCATCCCTCCTCCTCCGCCGACGCCAAGGCCGAAGGCATTCGGGCCGTCTCCCTGGAGGTTCGTGCCCATCGGGGCCTCGTCAGGAGTTTGGGGGGCAGGCACGTCTTTGGGGGCGTCCTCAGGCACAAACTTTGTCTCCTTCACGGTTTCCGGCTCCGGCGGCTGCTCCTTTGGCGGTGGCGGCGGTGGAGGTGGAG
>CAZSDC010000181.1:0-6454 GCA_964605515.1 uncultured Chthoniobacter sp. | reverse complement strand
CATGTCCGACTGTTCTCAAACACAAAACTTTGATGCGGCCGCATCAAAGTTTTGTCGTCCGGGGGGTTGGGGTTTTCACAGCGCGCGTTTGCCGAAGGGCTGGTGAGGTGGTAGGGAGGACCATGTTGAAAGCTGCTTTTAGAAATTTCCTCAGGTTTTTTCTCCTCTCCGGCGCATTGGTTCCGGGTTGGATTTCGGCTCAGATGCTTGACGGCCAGACGTTGGTTTCCGCCCGGCTTCTATCCTCGAAAACCGCGATTGTTCCCGGTCAGCCGTTTGAGGTGGGACTTCTCCTCGAAATGTCTCCGGGCTGGCATACGTATTGGGAATACAGCGGGGATGCGGGGCTTCCAACGAAGATTGCCTGGACGCTTCCGGCGGGATTCGAGAGCGGGCCTATGCAATGGCCGGTCCCGCATCTCATGGTCGAACCCGGAGACATCTGGACTTATGGCTACGGCGGGAAAGTATTGCTGATCACAACGATTGTTCCGCCGGCAAACATCCCGCCGGGCAAAGTGGTCACGATCCGCGCGAAGGCGACATGGCTTGTCTGCAAGGATATGTGCATCCCGGGCTCCGCCGAGTTGGAGCTGAAACTTCCCGTCGCCACAACCTCGGGCGAAGCCAATCAGGACATCTTCAAGGAATTCCGATCCCGGATCCCTTCAGCGGGGCCTCCTGCATTCGTCCTCAACTGGACGCACACCGGCAGCGCGTGGACTCTCAGAATCCCAAGCCTGCCGGCCGGCGCGAAGGCCAACCTCTTCCCGCTGCCATCCCAGGATCAACCTGCCGGACACCCGGTCGCTGCCGGCCCCGGCGTGTTTCAAATCGGGATGCCCGGAGCCTTTCGCGGAGTGCTTGCCGTGGGGGAGGGAGCAGAGACAAGAGCGTGGATAGTCGAAGCTGCCGCACCTGCGGACGCCCCAAAACAAGGCCTCTTCCTGGCGCTGTTCTACGGGTTCCTTGGAGGGCTGATCCTGAATCTCATGCCCTGCGTCCTGCCGGTCATCTCCTTGAAGATTTTCGGTTTTCTCAAGCAGGCGGGCGAGTCACCGCGGAAGGTTTTTGCGCACGGCCTCGCATTCGTGGGGGGGATCTTCACGTGGTTTCTCGGTCTTGGCATCCTCGTGGTCATTCTGAAATCTGGCGGCGCCGAGGTGACGTGGGCGTTCCAGTTTCAAAATCCCTGGTTCAACGTTGCGATCGGGTCGGTGGTGTTTGTTTTCGCACTGAACCTCTTCGGGGTATTTGAGGTCATCCTGCCGGGGCGGGCGAGCACAGCGCTGGAATCCGCCTCATCATCCGTCGGACTTGCCGGCTCATTCTTTCAAGGTGTCTTTGCGACCCTGCTGGCAACCCCGTGCACAGCCCCCTTTCTGGGGACGGCGCTCGGGTTTGCTTTCAGCCAGTCGGGCTTCGTGATCCTTGCCATGTTCGCCGCCGTGGCGACCGGCATGGGAATTCCCTACCTGCTTCTCACAGCACGGCCGGGATGGATGAAATTCCTTCCTCGTCCAGGCCCATGGATGGAGCGGCTCAAGCAGCTCATGGGGTTCCCGCTCATGGCCACACTGGTTTGGATTCTGAGCATTGTCGGCGGACAGCGCGGCACCGACGGAGTCTTCTGGTTCCTGTGCTTCCTGCTCTGCCTCGCGATATCGTGCTGGCTCTACGGAAGCTTTTGCGGACCGCTGTCCGGTAGCCGGTCCCGGGCAGCCGCGATTTTTTTGGCGGTGCTCGTCGCCGGTGGTGGCGGATGGTATTTCCTCGGCCAGAAATTCGCCGTTGTGGGCAGCCACGAATCCGGCGGGATCGAATGGGTTCCGTTCTCCGCGAAGGAACTGGCCGCGCTCCAGACATCCGGAAAATCCGTCTTTGTCGATTTCACCGCCGACTGGTGCATCACGTGCAAATTCAACGAGCGCACGGCCATCGACACTCCGGCGGTCCGGCAACTCCTTCGCGAGAAGAACGTCGTTCCCATGAAGGCCGACTGGACGAACGCCAACCCAGAAATCACCGCTGCCCTGAGAAATTTCGGACGGGTTGGGGTTCCCTTTTATGTGATCTACCCAGCGGGCAGGCCGGCGGATCCGGTCGTGCTGCCGGAGATCCTGACGGAGGCGATCCTGCTGGAGGCGCTGAAAAAAATCCCCTGAGAATTTCGCGCGGGCAGATCGCCTGGGCACTTGCGCGGAGGCAAATGCCGAGTAGCTTCCCGCTACCATGAAAAATGTTCTCGCTCTCCTCATCGTTCTGGCCGCTTCCGCTTATGCGGAGGTTGGCGAAGCCGCACCGAACTTCACCCTGAAAAGCGCGGCGGGCGGGGATGTCTCGCTTTCGGATTTTCCGGGCAAGGTCGTCGTGCTTGAGTGGACAAACAGCGGATGTCCGTTCGTCCAAAAGCACTACGGTTCCGGCAACATGCAGAAGCTTCAGAAAGACGCGACCGGAAAAGGAGTTGTCTGGCTCTCGATCTGCTCTTCGGCGCCGGGCAAACAGGGAAACCTGTCCGCGGAGGAAGCAGCAGCCCTCTGCGCATCGAACGGTTCCGCCGCCACCGCCTACCTCCTCGATGGGGATGGCAAAGTCGGCCGGCTCTACGGGGCGAAGCGCACGCCGGAGATGTATGTGATCAACAAGGAAGGCGTCCTCGTTTACCACGGCGCCATCGATGACAAAAAGACTCCCGACCCCGCCGATATCCCCGGAGCGAAAAATTTTGTCGCCGCCGCGCTCGACGAACTCCTTGCCGGCAAGCCGGTGGCCACGCCGAAGACCGAAGCTTACGGATGCTCGGTCAAATACGGCGAGTGATCCCTGCCTAGTCCTGCCAGGGCAGCGGCGGCTTGGAACTTGTGCCGAAATTCGCTGCCCGGAACTGCGGGGGAGTTTCTGCCGTCTGATCCCAGATCGCAAGCATCTGGTCCACCGAGGGGTAGCCAAATGCCCGGGCCATGGCTTCCGGAGATCCGAACCCGCCAAGCCTCGCCACCTTGACCAGCGCCCGCTTGTCCCGCTTCGGAGCAGACGCATAGATTTTGCCAAGCTCCGCCTCTCGGATCTCCCGAAAGACCGGCGGCTTCGCGAAATCAATATTCGAGCCCGGGACAAAAGGTGGGGAAATTGGAGCCTCCACCGGGGCGATGAGCGGACTCTCCGCTCTCCCCTGAACAAACAGGGCCTGCAGATCAGGAGAGGCTGCGGGAACCGGCAGAGGAAGGGCCGACGCGGTCGTCGGCGCGGTCACCGGTGCAGTCGCCGTCACCGGGGCCGCGCCGGTGAAGGAATCGAAATGGAACCGTGGCTTTTTGTCTCTCATCGTCATCGCCACAACGACCACGAGGACAACGCATGCCCCAATCGCCGCGAGCGCCTCGTTGGACAGAGCACCGCGTTCGGTCACCTTCCGGCTTTTCGCGCATTCGCTTCCTGGATTGTGGCGTTGAAATTTCAGAATCGGCAGATTAACCGATAACACTAGCAGACCGCATGCGATAAGGAAAGCATTCAGCCAAAAACCTCAATCTGAATCCAGTCAAAACGACTCTTGATTTCAGGTTAGGGGTCAGTCCCACATATTGATTGTTTTGACAATTCGTTGGATAACGTCCCGCGACTGCCCGCATACAATTCCGCAGCAATCCACTCGATGCTCTGCGTCGTATTTTTCCGCAATTCCATGGCGAGCTGAATCTTTAATGGGTGAAGCTTCGGCTCCGCGATCAGGCGGGAGTGATCCCACCCGTGCGCCTGCAAGAACTCCGAGATCATCCTTCGTGCCTTTACTTCCATGATTTCCCCTTGCTCCTTGGCGTTGAACGACTCCGGTTTCGCTGAGCGTTCAAAGTGCTCCGCCAGCCGCGCGACAAAATCCGCAGCACCGAATTTCCACCCCCTTCGGATATTCTTGATCACCTCTGCATCCTCACCGAGATTCCTGCGTTGCTCCAGAAGGCGGGAAAACTCCTTTCTCGACCGGCCATTATCTTCGGTCAAACCAAGCTCTCCGAGCAATCGTCCGGTCTCGATCCACTCTGGTCGCTTGTTCGGCTTGGCCAAATAATGCGGCACGCTGCTCCAACGATAGTCTGAGAGTGTCTGCTCCGGTTGCAACAGTCCGGCCCTTGCCGGATTCAAGTGCACATAGTCGCAAACCGTGCGGAAGTAAAAGTTCTCGGATCCGTCCACGATCAATGATTTGTAGCGTCCGGAAAATAAGTGCCCGCGCATTCGGTGCCGCGCATTGAATCGTTGAGTGTAGGTGCCAAGAAACCACTTCATCCCCGCAACCAACGTCGGTTGCGGCGTTTCGATGACGAGATGAAAATGATTGCCCATCAGGCAATACGCGTGAACCCGCCAGCCCGCCCGCTGACAAACCTCTCCAAGGGTTTTTAAAAAATCCTGCCTGTCCCGGTCATCAAGGAAAATATCTTCCCGCCGGTCTCCGCGATTCATCACATGATAAATAGCCCCCTCATACTCGATCCGGATTTGTCTCGCCATGCTGCAAACTTAGTGAAAATCAGAAGCATGTCAATATGTGGGACTGACCCTTTAATTTTGATAAATAGCCCCCTCATACTCGATCCGAATTTGCCGCGCCATGCTGCAAATCTAGCGAAGATCAGAAATATGTCAATATGTGGGACTGACCCTTTAAATTAAATGCTGCAAAATTAGTGAAAATCAGAAGCATGTCAATATGTGGGACTGACCCTTTAATTGGGACTGACCCTTTAATTGTGGGACTGACCCTTTAATCTGACCCTTTAATGTGTGGGACTGACCCTTTAACAATTAATTACTCTTTAACCATTTTTCGGCGGATTGCTCCCGGGCACAAAAAAACCCCGCAGATTGCGGGGTTTTTTTTCTAAGATGAAAACGGGATTTACTCCAACCTGGCTACCAAGTGGTATTTGTAGCGGGTGTTCCAACAAGGGTGGTGTTAGTGATTTGCTTGGGAAGATAAACACTGCCATCACCGCCTTTACGGAAGACAACAAAACCACGATTACCAAACAGAGCAGCCGTTCCATTGGTTGCCATGGTCCAATTCGTAGAAGAGCCAGTGATATTTTTGGTATTAAAAACCACAACGCTTCCATCGTCGTTATCACCTGCAAGGCACACATGGATTCCACCGTTATTTGCGGTCGGAAAGGTTGAAACTAGGGCTCCAGCCACGGACATGATTTTCATAAAATCATTCGAGGAAAGGTATGCCGAACTGCCGCCTGTGCCCACGACCGCATCGCGCCACGTAACGAAAGTGGTGTAATTTGTATTGCCCGGCCAGCCCAAGGTCGCATCCCCCGTCGTCGTGCCGTCCAGCGCCATCTGCATACATGTCAAGTGGAGCTGTTTCATGTTGCTGAGTCCTCCGGCCATCTGGGCTCTTGCGATACCACCCAAAACTGCCGGGATGGCAAGGGAGGCGAGAATGCCGATGATCGAGATGACGACAAGGAGTTCGATGAGAGTGAAGCCGGAGGAACGTTTCATAAGATTGCTGGCAGAAGCTGCCGTATTTGAGAGCAAGTGTCAAATCCATTTGTAGAAAATAATTGCCGATATTCCACTGGCTTGCGGAGTCGAAGGGAGGTTGAATTCTCCCCGTCATGAAACCCTCCATTTTTGCTCCGGTTCTGATCCTTCTGGCAGCCTGTGGTGCGGCTCTAGCTGCGCCATCCGCCGACCCGCGCATTCCCGAACCTCTTCGCGCCTGGGAAGGCTGGGTTCTCTGGGGGCAGGACCATCGCGACTGCCCGACACCATACAACGCGCCAGACAAACGCCTGTGCCTGTGGCCGTCGCGCCTCGCGCTGGATGTGCGGGGGGACGGCGCGCGATTCGATTATTCGGTGGTGGTCTTCAGCGAGTCCTGGGTTCCTCTGCCCGGCGGCGGCGACCACTGGCCGCAGGGCGTGAAATCCGACGGCGCACCGGCGCCGGTCGTCGAGCACGACGGACATCCCGGCGTGAAGCTCCAGGCGGGCACGCACCGGATCGAGGGGGGATTTGTCTGGAAAAAAATCCCGCAGACGATCTCGCTTCCGGTGTCGGTCGGAATCGTCACTCTCACGCTGGATGGCAAGCCGGTCGAGAACCCGGTCTGGGACACCGCTGGACAGCTCTGGCTCGAACGCAACGCCTCGAGCGGGGAAGCGGACAAGGACTTCCTCTCCGTCAAACTATTTGCCGAATTGGAAGACGGGATTCCCCTCTGGCTGCACGGCGAGGTCGAACTGATCGTCTCCGGCAAAAGCCGGGAGGAAATGCTGGGGGCCGTGCTTCCCGCAGGCTGGAGGCTGGCTTCGCTGGATGGCCCGCTGCCGGTCGCCGTGGATGAGGACGGGCGCATGAAGGCGCAGGTGCGGCCTGGAAAGTGGACGGTCAAGTTTTCGGCGTTCCGCCTCGACAACCCGAAGGAATTCCGTTT
>CAZSDC010000180.1:0-6596 GCA_964605515.1 uncultured Chthoniobacter sp. | reverse complement strand
GGCCGCCGTTCTTGCCCTCGGCGCTGGCGAAGCGGGTGAGGAAATACTCATAGACGCGGCCGAGCAGATCGACGGAGCGATGGGTTTTTTCTCCTTCGCTGGCAGCGGTGAGAACAATGCCGGCGATCAAATTGATGAGTTCGCCGAGACGGTGCTTGTCGAGGCCGGGGCGGGCGTAGTCCTTGGGCAGGACACCCTTGAGGCGAGGATTGTCGCGCTCGATGGCAACCATGGCGTCGTCCACGATCTTTCCGATGGTGGGCTGCGTGGCACTGCTTTGCAGGTAGCTCCAGCGCGCGGCAGGTGGAACCCAGAAAACATTCTCCGCTTTGTATTCATCCTGATCCTCGGGATTGGCCCCCGCATAGTCGCCCTTGCCTTCGACGAGCTTGGCGCGGTGTTCCTCGAAGGTGTCGGAGATGTATTTGAGGAAGATGAGACCGAGGACGACGTGCTTGTATTCCGCCGCATCCATGTTGTTTCTCAATTTGTCCGCCGCGAGCCAGAGCTTTGCCTCAAATCCCAAATTGGCAGAGGAGTCTTTCGGGGAACTTTTCGGTTTTGCGGGCATGTCAGATGGGCTGACTGTCTAGCTGATCTTGCGCGACCGGGCGAGTGGATTCCGGGCTATCCAAATTCATCCCCATGCGTGTAACACAACGACGAGACAAAGACTGTCCTACCCCCGCATCATTTTCAGATTCGCCTTCAGCGGAGCGAGCCGACAAAAACCGCCAGCCGCTCCATGGCGGTTTTGATCTGGTCGAGTCCGGTGGCGAAGCTGCAGCGGACGTGGCCCTCGCCGCTCGGACCGAAGGCGGTTCCGGGCACGACGGCGACCCTGTGCTCATGCAGGAGCCGCATCGAAAACTCGCGGCTGGTGAGTCCGGTGGAGGAGATTTTCGGGAACACGTAAAACGAGCCTTTGGGCTTGAGGCATTCGAGACCCATGTCGTTGAGGGCGCTAGTGATGAAGTTTCTCCTGCGCTCATACTCGCGGCGCATGGTGGCCACGCTCTCCTCACCCCGATCGAGGGCCTCGATCGCCGCGTCCTGGCCCATGATCGGCGCACAGAGGATCGCATACTGATGGATCTTCATCATGGCCTCGATCAGCGGAGCCGGTGCGCAGGCATACCCGATCCGCCAGCCGGTCATCGCAAACGCCTTGGAAAGACCATGAAGAAAAACCGTCCGTTCCTGCATGCCCGGGCAGGTCGTGATCGTGGCGTGCGCCCCCTCCTCGAATGTCAGCTCGCTGTAAATCTCGTCGGTGAGGACAACCAGGTTGTGCTGCACGCAAATCTCTGCAATCGGCTCCCACTGCGCCGCAGTCATCGTGGCCCCGGTGGGGTTGGTCGGAAAATTCAGCATGAGCACCTTCGTGCGGGGCGTGATCGCTTTTTCGAGCGCGTCGGCGCGAAGCGAAAATCCGTCCTCAGCCCGGGTCTCGATCGCGCGGGCCACCCCTCGCGCCAAGGTGATGCTCGGAGCGTAGGACACGTAGCACGGCTCGTGGTAGAGAACTTCGTCGCCGGGGTTCAGCAAGGCACGCAGCGCGAGATCAATCGCCTCCGAGACACCGACCGACACCAGAATCTCCGAGAGAGGCTCATACTTCAGGCCGAACTTTTTGCGGACATAATCGGCGATCGAGCGGCGCAGGCGCGGCAGGCCGAGATTCGAAGTGTAGCCGGTCCGACCCTTCTCAAGCGCATAAATTGCGGCTTCGCGGATGTGCCACGGCGTGGCAAAGTCAGGCTCCCCGATGCCCAGGGAAACCACATCGTCCATCGTTTGGACAATCTCAAAAAAGTCGCGGATTCCGGAGCGGGGAATATCGCGGACGTGATCGGCGATCCGGATGTTCACGGCGAGACGGAGAGCCGCTCGGGAGCGGAATCGAATTGGTGGAAGGCCCCGTTTTCCTTGTAGGTTTTGAGCCGGAAGTGCGTGGCGGTGGCCTGCACGGCGTCGATTGTGCTGAGCTTTTGCGCGATGAAGGCTGCCGCGTTCCGCAGGTTCGGCGCCTCGACGATGATGAGCAGGTCGTAGCCGCCGCTGACGAGGTAACAGCTCTGCACTTCCTCGAACTTTGCGATGCGGGCGGCAATACGGTCGAACCCCCCGTCACGCTCGGGTGTGATCTTGACCTCGATGATCGCCGTGACTTTTTCCGTGTCCCACTTCTCGCGGTTGATGATCGCCTGGTAACCGAGCACGATCCCCTCCGCCTCGAGCTTGGCGATGGCGGACTCGACCTCTTCGAGTTCCATGTCCAGCAGCCGCGCCATGTCGGCACGGGGCATCAGGGCGTTTTGTTGCAGGAGATCAATGATGGCGTCCATAAGAGCCCGCATCATGAAAACCCAGTCGCCACTTGGCAAGCGCAGGAAATCGGCCTAGACCTTCCCCATGCCTGCCGCGAAGCATAAAGGATCACTGAACAGGTCAACCGGACCGGGCTCCTTGGAGTTCCAGCCGTGACAGCAAACCGTAAAGATATGACCGTGGTCGGCTGCGGGTTTGCTGCGAAGTATCCCGAGGGTGGAGGGAATTTCTCCGTCCCCCTCCAATACCTGCTTGGTCTCCGGCGGATGCACCGTCCGGCGCTCTGGCTGGAGATCATGCAATCAACCGGAGATCCGGAGCGCGATCAGCGGGTCGCCGACACCTTCCGCAGGCGCCTGCAGGAATTCGATCTGGACCGCCAATTCTGCCTCATCATTTTCCCCAAGGGCTCCAAGGCTCAGGACTTGGCCGCGGGAAGATTTTTTGGCATGACCCGCCGGAAGCTTCTCGACCTCTTGGCCGGGCCATGCGTGCTCCTGAATCTGAGCTATTCGATCCGGAATCCGCTGCTGAGCCTGTTCGGGCTGCGCAAGCTCTGTAGTCTGGATCCCACGGAGGTCTGCTTTTGGATGCAGCGGATGGAGATGGGGCAATCCGAACACCACGAATTCTGGTCGATCGGGTTGAATATCTATGGATCCGGGTCGCGTGTGCCTACAACTGACGTGCGTTGGAATACCTATTTTCCCCTTGTGGACACCACGCTGTTCGAGACCGCGCCGCGCCCGCCGGACGATCGTTTTACCACTATCGGCCAGTGGTATTGGGACGGATGTATCGAGTGGGACGGCGAATGGCGGGACTTCTCGAAAAGGGCTGCGTTCGCAAAGTTTGATGCCCTTCCCGCACTTCACCCCGGGGCGCGCTTTGAACTGGCCATGAACCTCACCGCCGATGACCCGGAGCGGCAGCGGATCAGCGCTCTTGGTTGGCACCATATCGAGCCTCACTCGATCGCCCGCACCCCGCGCCTCTACTACCGCTACCTCCGGCGCTCGACAGCCGAATTCACCGCCATCAAGCTCGAGAGCTTCGCCATGTCCGGCTGGCTCAGCGACCGCTCGGCCGTCTATCTTGCCCTGGGCCGCCCTGTCATCACCGAGCCCTCCGGAGCAGACCCCTACCTTCCAGCCCAAAGCGGGATTCTTTTTGTCCGCAACCTGGAGGAGGCTTCCGAGGCAGTCCGCCGGGTGCGCTCGGATTGGACGACGCTCTCAAAAGCGGCCCGAAGCTGTGCGCGGGATTGCTTCGACGCAGTCCTCAACCTGAAGAAAATTCTGGGCTGAAGCTGCAGCGGAAACAAAAAATCCTGTTGTCCGCACGCCGCATCCGGCACAATCGCGTTCCGTGAGCAAAAAATTCCGCAATCGTGTGCTGGCCTTGGTTTGCCTGCTGGTCTTTTTGGCCGTCGGCGTGCTTTTTTATGTGAACTGGGTTGTCCAGCGTCCGTTCGCAATCATCCTTTTTCTTTCCGATAACCTGAGTCCGTCCGCTGTCACTTCGGCCCGGATTTATGCGGGGGGCGCGGATTTCCGGCTCGAGATCGAGAAGTTTCCCCACCTGGCGCTGCTCACCACTCAGGCGAACGACTTTGCTGTTGCGGACTCGGCGTCTGCGTCGGGGGCGGTTGCCACGGGCCGCAAGCCGAACAACCGGATGCTGCGGTCGGAGGCGGGCCTGACCGCTCCGCCAACGCTGCTGGAACTGGCGCGAAAAAGCGGCCGGGCGACCGGCATCGTTTCCAACATTTCGCTCGCCGGTGCGACCGCAGCCGCGTTCTATGCCAAGACCACCGACCCTCTGGACTTTCAGACGATCGGGCTGCAACTGGCGGAAGCCGCCGATATCAATGTCCTCCTTGGCGGAGGCGCTGCGGATTTTCTCCCCGATACCAAAGACGGCCATCGCAAGGACGGTCGGGACCTGATTCTTGAAATGCGGAACAAGGGTTACGATATCGTCCGCAATCAGCAGGAAATGGAGAGCACCCCGCTCTGGCACGCACCGAAGGTCCTCGGATTATTCAGCATGGGTCAACTGGCGTTTGCCGGCGAGGTGCAAGTTTCCGCCTCGCAGCCCTCCTTGTCGGAGATGGTCCTCCAGGCTATCCTTCTCCTCCAATACAACCCGAAAGGCTATCTGCTCGTCGTGGATGCCGGGCTTTCGGGAAAGGCCTCCTCTCAAAACGAAGCCGAACGGACGTTGAAGGAGATCGTTGCGCTCGATCAGGCGGTGTCCGTCGCCAGGAAATATGCGGGAGACAATTCCCTCATCGTCGTGGCGGGAAAACAAAACTCCGGCGGACTCCGCCTCAACGGCTATTCTTTCCGCAACGACAAGGGCGCGGCCATCCTCGGAATCAATGCCCAGGGTGTCCCTTCGCTCACCTGGTCCACCGGTCCCGGATCCGGTCAAACCATGACTCCGAACGGGATCGCGCACACCGAGCCCTCTGCCTTCACCACCGCTGCGGCCGTTGGAACCGCGGAGGATGCCATTGCGGTCACCGCGGGCCCGGGATCCGAGGAGTTTGTCGGCTTCCGCGACAATACCGATGTCTTTTACCTCATAAAAAAGGGCCTTTGAGTTTGTCAACGGATCGTCCGCGAAGACGATGCCTGACTTTTCTTGGCGGAAATGCTTGCCCCGGCAAGCCCAGCCACTATCCTCTTCCCTCCGCGGCTGGGTAGCTCAGTTGGCAGAGCAGAGGACTGAAAATCCTCGTGTCGGGGGTTCGATTCCCTCCCCAGCCACTTCCTAATAATCAACGACTTACGCAAATCCCCACCAAAAAACCCACCAAAATATGGCGTGTTTTGGATAAAATGGCTACGCATCTTCCTTCCTCGGCGGTGAGACGGGCATGGAGCTTTTTCCGGTGAATGGGGCTTTTTGCGGAAAAACAAGGTGCTCAGGATTGAAATTTTTGCCGCAGGGGATGGACTTTTCAACAGCAGCTTGTATTCTGCGAGGCAACATGATGCTGCACAGACCACAGAACCCAGGCAGGGTTTTCATGTGTTCGGGGAATGTCGTATGTGGAGCATGCCTGACGCGAGGCACAGCCCCGCCGAATAATCCTCCGTGGATTTGCTCGTCCTCTCTCTGACGGGGGAGAGAAAATAGAATGACATCATCTATTTCTGATATTTTCGCACATCATTCTACAATGCGTTAGCAAAACAATATGAAAACCACCATCGTTATCCTCACCGTCTGCATCCTCACCATCATCTGCGCCAAAGCAAGGGATGGTTACTTGACTTACGACGATTTTATTCGACTTGTGGAGGCAGGGAAGATCGAGTCCGTCCAACTTACAAAGTATTCAGAGATTTCTGGGAAAATGGATGCTGCCGAAGGAGCGACCGCATTTAGCTGTTTTGCCTCAACGGGAAGTGTTCAAGACCCTCTGTTGAACAAGTTGCTCAAAGAACACAATGTCAAAATATCCGTAGAAGAGATAGGCAAGGAAAATAATTCTATTTCATATATCATGGGGTTTTCCGGCCTTTCAATGATGATTCTCCCCTGGACATCATTTGTATTACTTATTCTTTGCTTTCGACGTCTTGGTCACATAAAGAAACAGAATATAAGCTAACGGGGCGATGGACCGAATCACCATGCCTTCGGCACTTTTGTCATGCCTCCTGCTGATTCCGCTTCGCGGGCAGGAGTCACGCCAAAAGCAAGTGGTGATCCGTCATCGCGGACGTTCGGCAACAAAAATATCACCTCAGCTATGAAGACACTCCTCTCTATAATCCTCGTTCTCATCTCGTCACCCTCGCTCCGTGCGGACGATACAGTCAACTTCGGTCCTGGGACGCTGAAATTTCTTTTCGATTTCTATGCCATCACTCAACAAACAGCGATAGTATGCGCTCAGCCTATTCCTGAATACCCCGTCAAGTTGACGTTCAGTGCAAAGCGTGGCCATGAAACTGAAGCGATAGCGGACTTTTTAGCCAATCATTATGGAATCATGTTTCGACCAATCGACAAAGGGATCACCGTAGCATCAACAAACGGAACAGTGCCTAAGGACGCTGATAGTAGCGTGACGTATCCTCTTCTTCCTTCTGTCTTTATTGCAACAGGACAACGATTCGAATACACCCTTACTCTTGGCGGGGGGGCGAGGCTTACCAACATTATCAGCAGCTCCAATTCTCAATGATGAATAAGCCGAACGGGCTCGTCCAGCTAATCGCTGGCCGTCAGGAGTTTCGATGAACACC
>CAZSDC010000179.1:0-6596 GCA_964605515.1 uncultured Chthoniobacter sp. | reverse complement strand
CCCTCGATCGCAAACGCGGTGACCGAGATTTCAAAGCCCGGTCCGAAGTCGAAGATGTAATTGAGATCCTTGGCCAAAAAATAGACGGGAAAGGTGTCGTCATTGCCGTCCACCAACAAGGCGATCGACTCGCCGATATTTGACGACCGCACGAGCTTCGGGAAATCCATGCTGCCATCGGGCAACTGCGGAGTCAGCGGCTCCAGGGCACCGGCGGCCTGCTCGAGTTGGCGCAGCAGGGCAACGAATTCCTTGTCGGACGCCGACGGGATCGCGCCTTTGACCAGGCTCAGCCGCGCTTGGAATTCCTCTGCCGTCGCGGCCACGTATTCCGTTTGCGGGTTGAATGCGGCGGCCACTTCATCGACCGCCGCCTTGCGGCTGGGCGCAACCCGAATCCCGACCTTGCTGGCACCAAGCGCTTCGCCGTCGGACAATGTCACCACGAAGGCCACGTCATCCGCCTCGACGGGCTTCCAGGAAAAGGCTCCGGTCTTCGCATCGAGGACCGCACCCGCCGGCTTGTCGGTGCTGCCAACCTCGCCGGAACCCGCCGGCGCAAAATCGAGTTCGACAGGCGCGCCGACGTAGGCGACCAGCTTGATGTCTTTCGCGGCGGATCGAAATGCCGGAACATCCAATTTGTCCGCATCCACCCGCACGAGCCGGTCGATATCCACCGTCACACCCGGAGCACCCTTGACGCTGAAATAGACGATGTCCCGGAACCGCTCGAAAGCACCGAGGTCGTAGGTGATGTTTCGCCATTGGCCTTGCGTGTCGGGGATCAGCCAGGGTTCGGCCAGGCCGGACATCGCGATTTCCGCAACCCCATTCGTCCGCACTCGCAGGCCGATTTTTTTCTTGTCCATGTCCGCGCTCAGGATGGCGATGCGGGCTCCTTCAGCAGAGGGCGTGATGCGGACAAACTCCGACTCCCCCTCGCGGACCACACGTGCATTTTCATCAAAGAGCGTGGAACGCCGCGCGACCTCAATCGCGGCTGGCTCCTGCTCCGTGGCCGGAACGCGGGCCCCTTCGCCACTCACGTTTCCAGGGATGAAGATCCAGTCCGTCGGGGAAGCGACGATCCGCTTTGCGAACGCCTTGTCATAATACGGTGCTTTCGCGGCCACATCGACGCCCTTCCTGCAAGCGTAGTAAAAATAAGGATCCCAGAAATCGAATCCGCGGATCCGCCCGCGATAGTTGTCGGCGATCCGCGGGTAAATCCCGCGGACCTCGCCATTCGGGCCCATGTCGTAGGGGGCGGGAATCCACGGCGTGTCGTAGCCGAGCATGAACCGGCAGAACTGGTCGGCGGCGGCCAAAATGCGATCGCCGAGAAATTCATACGGGCCAACGGCGTCGGGCGCTGTGGAAATCATGCCGGTGACCGGGTCCACCTTCGTGCCCTGCGCGTTCATCATCCGGGCGGTGTTCGTGAAGATTTCCATGTCGTCGCCAGCATGCGCCTGATCGCGCCCCATTTCCATGAGCTGGACGTTCGGCTTGTCCGCCATTTTCCCGGTCTGCGCATTCGTATCCACCAGGCGGGCGAGATCGGTGATCGAGGAGTTCCAGCCTTTGTTCGGTGCGGTCTTGTTCACCGTGAACCACTCGACCCGCTTCTCATATTCCTTGCGGTCGTTCGCGAAGATGTCCTTCGACATGGCGGCGGCGAGCGGGTAGCCGTTCTGGTTCATGAACCAGCCGTTTTCGTTCAGGAACGTATTGACTGCGGGGACGGCGAAGTTGTTTGTGAAGTTCGCCGTGTCCGCCTCCGTCCAAGCGAGCTTCGGATCCTGAAAGCTTGTGTAGCGCAGAAGTTCCGCGGCAATGATCAGATCCTGGACCGGGTAGGAAGCGTGGATGTGCGCTTCGCTGTAAACCTTGTATTTCCGCGGGTCCATTTGAGACCAGACCCGGATGATGTGCATCGCGTTCGCGCGGTAGCCCTCATCCCCGGTGAAGAAATACATCAACGCCTGCTGCTTGGCCCTGGATGCGTCCTGCTTCAGCATGTTCTGGACGCCCCTCGAGTCGAAGGCATCCGTGCCCGGCCTGCCGGGCATCGTCTTGCTCTCGTTCCGGCAGGCGGCGTCTTTCGCGGAGTTCGGGCTGGCCGCCAGCGCCTTGTAGCCGGAATACCATGGATCCCGTTTCGCGAGGACCTGCCTCCTCGCATTTTCAAGAATCTCTTTCGTGAAGCCGATGCCGGGATGAATGAAGCCGCCGGTGACCGCCCCTTTGATCTGCACCCTTTCGCTCAGATCAGGAATCCCGGCCTCCGGGTTGGCGGCAAGGATCTGGCAGAATGGGAGCGATGCGGCAGCTATGCCAGACAATATGGAAGACACGGCATGACCCAGAAGATATCGGGGAAAGCGGGAAGTGGGCGCGATCATGTGCACGGGATTTTCAAGAAGGTTTTTCAAAGGCGGGGGCGGATGTGGCAAAGGAAGAGACGAGGTATACGACAACGCCAACCGAGTTTTTCCAAAGAACGGTTCCCTCATCAAGCCGCTGCGAACTTATACGGATCAGCAACAATGCGTAGCACCCGCGGATAATTGCAAAACCGGAGTCGCAGATTTGCGGGTATCCCTTGCCGCGCTGCGAGTCGCGTTGCCGTTCCGTCACTTGACAGCAAGGGTTCCGTGAAAGATCATTGTTGTTCCCTATATGCAACCCTCCTCCCCGTCCCGCATCACCATCAGGGATATTGCGGAGGCGCTCGGGCTTTCACGCGCTGCAATTTCTCTGGGCTTGCGAAACAGCCCCCATATCTCACCGTCCACTTGCAAGCGCATCCAAAAGACGGCTGCCAAGATGGGCTACCTACCCAACCTGAGCGCTGCGAACCTCGCAAGCTTCCGGCACAGTTCGGCGCAAAAAACGGTTCACGCGGCAATTGCCTGGCTTAACAGTTGGGAAAAGCCACCCTCGATGAGGCAGTTCAAGGAATTCGACCTCTACTGGCAGAATGCATTCCTCACAGCGGAATCCGCTGGTTACCGCCTCGAGGAATTTGTGGTGGATTCCGAAACCAATGTCGCGCGCCTGCAAAGCATATTTCTGACCCGAAATATCCGGGGCATCATCATTCCGCCGCAGCAACAATCAGGATACTGGAAAAAGCTGGATGACGCCGCCTTCGACTGGAGCCGTTTTTCGGCGGTGCGCATCGGCCATTCCGTGCAGCACCCCAGCGTATCGATCGTGGCACCCGATCAGGTCGGCAATTGCATGCTGGCGATCAGAGAGATGACCCTGCGTGGTTACAAGCGGGTCGGCTATGTGGCCGTCCGGGAAATCCGCACATCGACCAGAAACTGGTTTCTGGGCGGCTACCATCTGGCCCAGATCGCCCTGCCGTCCGCGCAGAACGTTCCCGTGCTCTACCTGGATGAAAAGGATCCCCTGAAGGACACCGAGCGACTCGACCATTGGATGCAACGCCACAACCCGGACGCGATTCTGACAGAATTGAACGAGATTCCTCAGATGCTGCGATCCCTGAAGGTAAGCGTTCCCAAAGATCTCGGCCTTGCGGTCCTGAACACCCTCGACAGCGAGGTTAAGGCGGGAATCTACCAGAATCCCGAGCTCATCGGGAGAGCTTCCGCCGAAATCCTGACCGCCCTCCTCAACAGGAACGAGCGGGGCGGCACACCCGACTACCGCACGACCACGATCATGGGAACATGGCAGGACGGGCCCACCCTGCCCTCTAAGGCCGGATGACCTGCGCAGTTTCCCTCCGCCCGGATCGCCGTGGCGGCCTCGAATGCCTGGACCTGAGCCGGGCTACTTGTCACCGGCAACCACAACTCCGCCAACCAACTGGCGGGCTAGGATGAGCGCGTCCGCCCGGACCTCATACTCCGACGGGTATAGCACCTTTGTGCCGGAAGGTACGCTCGACGTATCGCGGGAGCGAAGAATGAGTTCCCGAGCGAAAGCAGCGTTGCGCTTCTCCTGCTTCGTCCCTGATCCGAGCAGCGATGCGGCTTTCTCCAGGACAAGATCCTGCTGCATGGTAAAGATATCCCGCATCGTGGCGACCGGATCCGCATCGATCTTCGAGCGGTCAACCCCGCCGAGAAGGGTTTCTGCCGCAAGGAGGTTTTCGAAGTTATACTTGTAATTGAACGGGTAGATGATGTGGGGCGAGGCTTTGGTCGTCGGTGGCCACTGCCCGTCGGAATTATAGCTGTTGGTCAGGTGGAACCAGATGCGTTCGAGAACATCGGCCGGGAGCGTGGTCTCGGAGGCTTTGAGCTTGTCGCGGACGATCTGCTGCCACGGCCGGAGGAGTTTGGCCATCGGGGTGCCGGACCAGTTGGATGCCTGCCCACCGTGCCACGACATGTTGTCGTTGAAGGTGATCTTGTCCTCAAGGGCTGGGAGGTCGTTGCAGGCGGAATCAAACGTGGTGAACCGCCCTAGCTTGCGGACCGCATTCACCATAGTGACAAGCTTCTCCCGCGCATCGGGCATCTTCTCAAAAATCTGATCGGGATTGTTGCAGTATTTCAGGTTATACCAAGCGTTCGTGCCGACATACTCGGCATCGTCCGCGTAGATCAGCATCGCGCCTTCCGGCTCGCCGGGATTTTGCCCCGAGAATTTTTTGATAAGGGCGACATAATCGTCCAGCGAGTGACCGGGGTGGCTCATGAAATAGCGGACGCCGAAGACCGCCACCCGGTCGGTGCGCAGGAAGATCCGGAGGGTGTCGGGTTCCATCCCCT
This sequence comes from uncultured Chthoniobacter sp., assembly GCA_964605515.1. Lineage (GTDB taxonomy): Bacteria > Verrucomicrobiota > Verrucomicrobiia > Chthoniobacterales > Terrimicrobiaceae > QYQL01. Next base: position 1,839 of record CAZSDC010000179.1, on the reverse strand, counting down.
CCAGGTTTTTGAACGGGAAATGGAGAGCCTTCTCCGAGCCGGGAAGGTCATACTTGAATTCGAAATTGTAAAACTGGGAGTTGTCGATCTTCTCGACGTCGTAAATTTCAGGGCGAAGCGGCTTGCCGCCGGCGTCCACCGATCGGCTGTATTGCTCGAATTCCTGGAGCAGGTTCCGGTATCCGTTTTGTGCGACCTGGTTTTTCACGTAGCCCCGCCAGCCGCACTCCGGGTTCCAGAAACTCCGCGGCTGGATGCCCAGATATTTCCTGTAAGCATCGTTGGAAAACTTGATCGACCAGCTCCCGTCTTCCTCGGGAAAGTTCGGGAGCATCGGATGGGCATATGGGGAGCCCATGAATTCACACTGGCCGGATGCGATCGCCGCCCGGAGTTTGGCGATGACATCGGGGGTCTTCAGCGCCATCTGCTCGATCGTGTAGCCCGAAGCCTCGAACACATACTTGTCGCTGGGGAGATCCTCCCGATAGGTGTCGAAAATCAGCTCGTAGCTGTTGCGGATGACAAACTCGTAGCGCCGCTCCGGCAGGTAGGCGTAGTTCAGGTTGGCGTGATAGATCGTGATGTATTGCATGGAGGTATCTCACAGCGTTACGAGCTTGTCCGAAAAGCGACCACGCCAAATTCAATTAATCGGTTAAGCTGACCGATCGTGGTTGAAGGACCGGAGTTGGGGCTTCAAGGGAAGTTTGCCGTAAACGGCAGCCTCGCCAACTCGTCCCTCATGGCGGCTGCAAATGCGATCCTCGGCGGTACGGACACGCTCGCCGGGGACACAACCATCGAAAGCATGCGCATCCGCTCCTTCCGGACTCCGTCTTCACGTTCCCCGCGACGGGCACAACTTCATCGATCTCGATGTTCTCCTCCGCCGAATACAGCGTATGTCGGGCGGTGCGTTGTGGCATTCATTGGTCCGTTTGAACACGGCCTTGGCGCTGAGCGTGGCCCCGACGTTGTGGCAGCCGAACAGGACTTGGAGTTTGCCGATGATCTCCTCGGCGGCGGCTTTTCGGGGATCAGGTCGCTCTTGATCATGGAGTAGAACGACTACTTGAAGAACGAGGCCACGGACCGGGGCTCCCGCCGTCCTTTTCTCAAACGCGACGACCGCGAGAGCAAGGTCATGGTCCATCTGGATACCCATCCCTCGGCTCAAAAAAGCGAAGTCACGTCACGTCCCAAAATTCCGCTTCGATTTCCGATCCCTGATTTGGCCTGCCGTTATGTTACCTTCTCCCTTTGCCAGTCGGGCTTGTTCTCGAACACCCAGCGGTAGTAATCGCTCCTCGTGAGTTTTGAGGCGGATTTTTCGTCGAGGTAGATTTTTGCGGACGGGTGCATCTGAAGAATGGACGCAGGGTTGCTGGCCGTGATCGGGCCTTCCACGGCACCGGCCACCGCTTCGGCTTTGTTCTCTCCAAAGGCTAGGAGAAGAACCGCTCTTGCCTCCATGATCGTCCCGATGCCCATGGTGATCACATGATGAGGGACGTCGTTCTCCGATGCGAAGAAATGGGCGTTGTCGGACCGGGTGCGCTTGGTGAGCGTCTTGATGCGGGTCCGCGAGGCGAGCGACGAGGTCGGTTCGTTGAACCCGACATGCCCGTCGCTGCCGATGCCGAGCACCTGCGCATCGATTCCGCCCGACTCCGCGATGTTTTTTTCGTAGGCAGCACAATGGGCCGGAATATCCGGGGCTAGCCCGTCCGGGATGTAAATCCGGCCGGCGGGCAGATTGATCGAAGAGAAAAAGTTTTCCTGCATGAACCGCCGGTAGGACGCGGGGTGGTCCGCGCCGAGACCCACGTATTCGTC
>CAZSDC010000178.1:0-6787 GCA_964605515.1 uncultured Chthoniobacter sp. | reverse complement strand
TCCTCGACGTCTGGCAGGCGCTTCCCGCACGCGATTTCCCCAACTACGACTCGGGCACCTGGGGGCCCGTCGCCTCGGATCACCTCCTCGAAAAGAGCGGCCACGAGTGGCACCATTACCCGCTGAAACCCTGAGACGGCGGACTCGGGCTCCGCGGGATTGTGTTTGACATGGGTCAAGATTTTTCCGAACCGTGTCGGCCATGCTCCGTGTCACCGGATACCCGCTGATTTTTCTGGCGATGTTCTCCATCGCGGGCGGGCACTGGGCTGTCCTGCAAACGGTGGCATGGACGGGAATGGTCGTCGAGTATTCGAAGGACTCCTCGCTCGCTACAGCGCTGACAAAGACCTTCAGCGGCAAGGCTCCCTGCAAAATGTGCCTGGCGATCGAGACGGGGAAACAAAAAGAAAACCGCCTGCCTGCCACCGTCAAGGCGGAGTCCAAGATCGGAAAATTTCTTGTTGGCCCCGCGATTGAAGCGCCCGCTCCAACCGGGAAACATTTCGAATTTCACGCGGCGGGCATGATCGCCTATGCCGGATTCAGCCCGACCCCGCCTTCCCCGGTCCCCCGACAGTCCTGACTCTCCTCAGCGAAATCCTTCGCATGTGCGGAGGAGCTTCTCAACCGCCACCCTCCCGATTGGAGGGTCGGCGGCATTCCGATCACCCTGCAGTCCGGCATAATGCCGCCGCTGTGTCACCATTTTACAAAATCATTTTACAAAATCATGAAATCTCATTTTTCCCGTTCCGGCCTTATTATTGCAGGATTGGCCACCCTGCTTCTCACCTCACACGATGTCCGTGGCTGTGCATGCGGCTGCGGCATCTATGATGTCGGCACCAGCTACAATTTTCCGGACGGTGCCGGCTGGATGGCTTGGACGGAATATAACTTCGCGACCCAATCCTACAACTGGAGCGGTCTCAAGAGCGCCCCCGCCTCGAACAACGACGACAAACTCATCCGCACTTCCTGGCTCTCTGCGGGCATCCAGTATTTCCCGAACAGGTCGTGGGGGTTCGATGTCACCATCCCCTCGGCAAACCGCCTCTTCAAGACGGCAAATGAAGACGGACCTCCGGGAAGCACCACGGTCCACAAATGGTGGTCGTTGGGCGACCTTCGCGCGAACGTCTATTACACTGGCTTCTCGCCAGACATGTCCACCGGGGTGAATCTCGGCCTGAAGCTCCCGACCGGAAGTTGGACCGAGCCGGGCGTGGATCGCGACAACCAAATCGGCACCGGCAGCACGGATCTTTTGTTCGGGTTTTACCACCGCCACAGGATCACCCTCGATGAAAAGTGGACATGGTTCGCACAGACCCAGTTCGACATCCCGCTGATCACGCAAGCGGGGTATTGTCCCGGGATGGAACTCGATGCGGCCGCAGGCGTTTACTATTCAGGGCTCCACCTCGGGAATGTAAAAATCCGCCCGCTTGCGCAGGTTCTTTTCTCCTTCCGCGCTTCGGATTCCGGCCCGGCCGCCAACACCGCCAACACCGGATACGAGAGGGTTTTGCTCTCACCCGGCGTGGAGTTCGACTTCCATCCCTTCCGTGTTTATGCGGATGTCGAGCTGCCGGTGGTCACCAACGTGGTGGGCAACCAGCTCATCTCGGTTTCCCAGGTCAAGGTTGTCGCAAGCGTGATGTTCTGACGATGCCTTCCTGAGCGAAGGCATGTCCGAACAGGAGATCCCGGATGGCAGTATTTGACAAATCGCTCTCCTTGGTGGAGTAGAGACGCGGGATGCAACCTGCGATTTCATCGGGCGTTCGGGCGCTGACATTGGCATTGAGCGTGGGTTATTGTTTATGACTCCACTAATTCTCCTTGTTGGCTTTCTCGGCTCGGGCAAGACGACCTATCTCCGCCAGCTCCTCCCGGCGCTTCACGCGCGCGGCATTGACCCGCACGTGATCATCAACGATTACCAGAATGCCCGCGTTGATGCGGAGCTTCTCCGCGAGCTTGCCAACTCGATCGTGCCAATCAGCGGCAGTTGCGTCTGCTGCGGATCGCGGGAAGAACTGCTCGGCGCACTTGAAAAATTCCAGCACGCGCCGGACCGCGTCGTCGTCATTGAAACCAATGGCACGACCGACTCCGAAGAATTGATCGAGCTGCTCGCGCTCGAACCGGCCCTCGCGGCATTCACCCAGCCGATCCAGCTTTCCATCATTGATGGTCAGCGCTGGCAAAAGAGGTTCTGGCACAACTCGCTGGAGCTCGATCAGGCGCGAACAGCAAATTTTCTCTTTGTTTCGCGATGGGATGACATTGACGCCAAGCGCCGTGCGAAGGTGGAGGAATCCCTCGCGCATCACGGGCTTCACGGCGACCGCGTCGGCCCCGCCGACTTTGCGGGGGAAATCGAGACGGCCATTGAGGCAGTGCGGAATGTTCCAAACCGGGGGGCTGCGGCCCATCCGGAAGATTGCGATTGCGGGCACCATCATACGCACCATGACCACCATGACTCCCATTCAGCGCACCATTTCGCATCGTTGCAAATCGACCTGCCGCCAATAGTTTCTCGCGGTGCATTGACGGCATTCCTGGACGGGCTTCCGCGCGAGGTGATCCGCGTGAAAGGGCTGGCGCGGCTCTCCGAGTCACCGGACGAATACCATGTTTTTCAACGCGTTGACGACGGTGCCACACAATGGCTGCCGATCGGCCAAACGACACGCCTGAGCCACCCAGTGGCCGTGTTGATCGGGCCAGGGCTCGACCCCGAACCGATCCAGGCCCGGGCAGCGGAGCTCCTTTTCCATACGCCGTCCGCCCTGTAACGAATGGACGGGGTTTTCAACTTCAGTCTGTCGAGTTTCAGCTACGCATTTCTGAGCATCCTGCTCGAAGGGCTTCCGTTCCTTCTGCTCGGAACGATCATCTCGGGGTTGATCGATCAGTTCCTGCCGGCACGGCTGATGACGCGGATGCTCCCGCGCAACCCCTACGGCGGCGCACTGGTCAGCGGATTGCTGGGGCTGATTTTCCCGATGTGCGAGTGCGGCGTTGTCCCGATCATCCGGCGCCTGATGGCCAAGGGCCTGCCCCCGTCGAACGCCATCACCTACATGCTTTCGGCCCCTATTGTGAACCCCATCGTTGCGATCAGCACCTATGCCGCGTTTCGTGGACAGTCCCCGCTGGAAGTGACGCTCCTGCGACTCGGCCTCGGGTATGGCGTGGCGGTGGCGGTCGGCATGGTTGTCCATAATCTTCCGCTCCACCTCGTGCTGCGCACAAACGTGATCGCCGACATCGCACAACCGCAGGGCCTGTTGGGCGGCACGGCCGCCGGAGGAACCGGAGCGCGCTTATGGGGGGCACTCCATGTCTGCGTCGGCGACTTTTTAAGCATGACGGTCTATTTCGTTCTCGGCGCAGCCGCGGCGGCATTTTTCAACACCTCGGTCAACCAGGACTTCATTGTGCCGCTCGCGATGAACGACTGGCTCGCCACCGGTTCCCTGATGACCCTGGCCGCCACGCTCTGCCTGTGCAGCACGACGGATGCCTTTATCGCCGCGACGTTTTCCATGTTTCCGACCGTCGCCAAACTGGCGTTTCTGGTTTTCGGTCCCATGGTTGATCTCAAGCTGATCTTTCTCTACTCCTCAATCTTTAAAAAACGCTTCGTGCTTGGCCTGGTCATCGGCCTGTTTCTGGTGATCGGCCTTCTCTGCATGCGGCTTCGCGTCGTTTGGCCATGACTTCCCCCTTCCATCGTTTTCTCACCGCCGGGGTGCTCGCCGTCTGGGGCAGCGTCCTCCTCACCATCTACTTCACCGGTCGGGTCTGCGCGTATCTGCATCCGAATTTCCAGCCGCTTGCGCTGGTTGCCGGATGCCTGCTCGTGTGCTTCGCCTTTCTCGTGCTCATCGCGCCACCGGCCGCGAATGCGCACGCGGGCATCCGTTCGTCCGTGTGGAGTGCGATCACCTCGCTCATTCTCGTGGCACCTCTGCTCCTCGCCTTTGCAAACACCTTGGACAGCTTCGGTGCGAGCACTGTGGCGAACAAGGTGTATGTGCAGGATCTAGCCCAACTCCCCAGCGCCCAACTGCCTGCCACATCTCCTCCATCGGGCACCATCGAGGGAACCCTGCCGGCCGACGGCTCAACCCCGCAGCCCGCGAATACGTCCCAGGATGACAAATTTCTATTGCCAAAAAACAAGCAGGGCCAGGTTCGGGCCGAGATCGTTGACTTTCTCTACGCGGCCCAGCTTCCGGAAATCCGGGATCAGCTCGAGAACAAACCGGTGGAAGTCATCGGCCAGTTGATGCCGGCGAAAACCGACAACCCCGAAGGAAATCGCTGCGTGATCGTCCGCATGATGATGACGTGCTGCGCCGCCGACGCCCAACCCATTGCCATTCCCATCGAGCCGCAACAAAAGCCCGGCCTGGCTGACATGACTTGGATCAAAGTGACAGGCAAGGCGGTCTTCCCTGTGATAGGCGGGCAACGAAAACCGCTCATTCAAAATGCCGTTCTGGAAAAGATCGAAACACCTGCGGAGCCCTATCTCTACTGAGACCGAAAATCCCACAACAGCCAGCGGCGGATCCGTGAGGCCGGGACGCGCACTTCCCTCACATCCACGGCTTTGAAACAGCGTAATACCCGGCTTGCCATGAACCGGCGGCCGTGCATCATCCCCGGTGCCATGGGACGTTTGAAAATCGGTGTTTTGGGATCGGGAAAAGGATCGAATTTCCGCGCAATCCTGTCGGAGATCCAAGCTGGGCGGCTCGAGGCGGAGGCTGTGCAGGTGATGTCGGATGTCGAAAATGCCAGGATCCTCGATCTTGCCTGCGGCGCGGGCATCCCCACACATGTGATCCGCGAACCGAAGTTCCGCACAAAGCTCTCGCCGGATGTCGAGGCCGACGTCGCCCTCCGGCTCCGGGAGGCGGGCGTGGAGCTGGTCTTGCTGGCCGGCTACATGCGCATGGTGAAGGCCCCGCTTTTGGATGCCTTTCCGCGCCGGGTGATCAACATCCATCCCTCGCTCCTTCCGGCGTTTCCCGGTCTCGAAGCGTGGCGGCAGGCGCTGGAGGCAGGCGTCGGAAAGGCCGGCTGCACCGTCCATTTCGTGGATTCCGGCATGGACACCGGCGAGATCATTGCACAGGCGGAGGTGCCGGTTCATCCGGGCGACACGCCGGAGTCGCTGCACGCACGGATCCAGGTTGAGGAGCACAAGCTATACCCGGGCGTCGTAGCGCGGTTTGCCTCGGGGGAGCTCCCGTGAGCAAATTCCGGCTGTGGGATCTCAATCCCGAACAGCAACGCGCCGCCACCCACGAATCCGGACCGCTCCTGATCCTGGCTGGTGCGGGCACGGGAAAAACCCGGACGATTGTCGCGAGGATCACATGGCTCGTCTCGCAGGGCATCGCGCCATCGAGCATCCTGGCCGTCACGTTCACCAACAAGGCCGCCCGGGAGATGAAGGAACGCATCGCCGGGATGCTGGATTCCGAGAAGGCCGCCGAGATCACCGCGAGCACATTCCATGCGCTTTGCGTGAGGATCCTGCGCACGGACGCCGACAAGCTCGGCTACAAAAACAATTTCAGCATCTTCGACCAGGGCGACCAGCTCGGGCTCATCAAAAAAGTCATCAACCGCGTGACCTCGCACGACGAGAAAGTCGATCCCGGGCTCGCGCAGAACATGATCAGCAAAGGGAAAAACAACGGCTGGAACGCGAACGAGGAGACCCCGATCGGGGCCGTATTTCTCAGCTACAACCGCGAGCTCCGCGCGCTCAATGCGATGGATTTTGACGACCTTCTCGTCCAGGCGGTCAGGCTTCTGGACGAGCATCCGGGCGTGCGCGCGAAATGGCGTTCGAGGTTCCACCACATGCTCGTGGACGAGTTTCAGGATACCAACAACCTGCAGCTCCGGCTCGTGAGCCTGCTGGCTTCGGACGATCCCCCGAACGTCTGCGTGGTCGGCGACGACGACCAGAGCATCTACGGCTGGCGCGGGGCCGAGGTCTCGAACATCCTGGAATTTGAAAAGCACTTCCGGAACCCGGAGATCATCCGCCTCGAACAGAACTACCGCAGCACGAACACGATCCTCGGCGCGGCCAACCGCCTGATCAAAAACAACCCGCGCCGCCGCGGGAAAAACCTCTGGAGCCCGCAGGAAGGCGGAGATCCGGTCCATGTGGTCTCTGTTCCCGACGACAAGAAGGAGGCGGAGTTCGTGGTCAACGAGATCGGTGCCCTGCGCACCGCCAACAGCATTCCCTGGGAGCATTTCGCCATCGCCTACCGGATGAACGCGCAATCGCGCCTGCTCGAGGAATGCCTCCGCCGTCTCCGGATTCCCTACCGCCTTGTCGGCGGGAAAAGCTTTTTCGACCGCCGCGAGGTCAAGGACGTGCTCGCGACGATGGCGTGTCTGGTCAACCCATCCGACGACGTCGCGCTCCTGCGCATTATCAACACGCCGCCGAGGGGGATCGGGGCAACGACGGTGGAGCTCGCGCTCGAACACAGCGCGAAAGCCCACAGGAGCCTCTTCGACACGCTCACCGCTCCGGAGTTTGCGGAGCAGGTCTCGCGCAAAACCGCCGGGGCGATCCTCAGCTTTGGCGACGAACTTGCATCCCGGCGCATCCATCTTCTCACCCCAGGTGCGGACGCCGCGCATATCGTTTCGCAGTTTCTCGGGGAGTCCGGTTTTTTCGAGGATCTCAAGCGCTCGTGCAAGACGCCGGAGGAAGCGCTCAACCGCG
>CAZSDC010000177.1:0-6792 GCA_964605515.1 uncultured Chthoniobacter sp. | reverse complement strand
AAGAAAACCGCTTCACCGGCTGGACCGATGTCGATCTCAGCGAAAAAGGCCGCGCAGAAGCAAAGGCTGCGGGAGAGCTTCTGAAAAAGGAAGGCTTCTCGTTTGATGTCTCCTTCGCCTCTCTCCAAAAACGCGCTCTCAACACCCTCTGGTCTGTGCTCCAGGAACTGGACATCGTCTGGATCCCGATCGAAAAGGACTGGCGCCTGAACGAGCGCCACTACGGCGCGCTGCAGGGGCTCAACAAAGCGGAGACCGCCGCGAAATATGGCGACGAGCAGGTGCTGGTCTGGCGCCGCAGCTACGATGTTCCGCCGCCGCCGCTCGAAATCACCGATGAACGCTGGCCGGGCCACGACCGCCGATACAAGGGGATCCCCAACCTTCCTCTCACCGAGTGCCTCAAGGATACCGTCGCCCGCGTCCTCCCGCTCTGGGAAGAAAAAATTGCCCCCGTTGTCAGGTCCGGAAAACGGGTCATCATCGGCGCCCATGGGAACAGCCTGCGGGCACTCGTCAAATACCTCGATAACATCTCCGACAAGGACATCATCAACCTGAACATCCCGACCGGAGTGCCCCTGGTTTACGAGCTCGACGCCAACCTCAAGCCGATCACCCATTATTACCTCGGCGATCAGGACGCCATTGCCGCCGCCATGAACGCAGTGGCCAGCCAGGGCAAAGCAAAATAAACGCTCAGCGGCGCGCACCGAAGCGCCACTCTGCATCGGCGCTCCCGCGGCTTATCGGCCTGACCGATTGGCTCTCCACTCCAGCGGAGTCAGGCCGGTTTGCTTCCTGAACCACCTGGAAAAATAGTTCTGGTCGAAAAATCCTGCCTCTGCGGCCGCATCGCGGACGAGCTTGTGCTTGAGAAGGAATTTTTGCACGCGCTGAAGCCGGACTTGTGCCGCGAGTCCGCCCAGCCCGAGTCCGGTCTCCGCCCGCACCAGTCGACTCAAGTAGTCAGGATGGTATCCGAGAGCATCGGCCACGGTTTTCGGCTTGGCATCGTTTTCCAAAAGCTTCTGGACCTGGTGCAGGACTGTCATTGCGGAGTGACGGACTGGACGGGGATACCAGCCCGAACCCTCGGCGATCTGCGCGAGCAACCGGAGCGCTAGAGCCGCCCGGCCGATCTCATCGGGCGTCCGTTTTTCATCGTTCAGCCGGACCATGTCGGCGAGCACGGATCGCACCCGCGCAATCTCCACTGCTGCCAGGGAACGGACCGCCGTCCGCTTCTGCCACGGAGCGTAAAAATCCAGCATAACGCAGCGGGGGGCTGGACCAGCCTCGCGCCGGAAGGAATGTCTGGCCCCGGGAGAAAGGATCACGAGTGAACCCGCCGAAACCGGGTGAATCTGGCGCCCGATCTGTTGAACGCCGTGCCCGGACAGGTAGAGGAGTGCCTGCCAGTGCTTGTGGGAATGGGCCCCGAGCTTTGCGGTCTCGGGAAGATGCCTGTGCAATTCCAGGCGGATCACGACGGTGGAGCCGGAACGCGCGTCGAGGCGCGTCCAGAGCAGGTCCTTGAACGGACGGTGGTGCATGCGAATCGGAATAGCCGATCCGCAGGGTTATGCCAACAATATGTCGGAAACGTGCTATTCCTGTCACACTTTGCTCTAACAGGAAGGACCGGAGTGTGGCAGAATGATTGCCTCGTTCACGATGATCACTCTCAACCGATCCCTCACCCCGTCCGATCTGGCTTCCGATATCCGCAAACTCTGGGAGGCATCCGCCAAAAAAATCCTCTCGATCGATGCCGCTGAGGTTCCCGGATCCGCCACGCCGGTATTCACCATCAATGGCCGCTACACCGCCCGCGGTTGGACCGAATGGACGCAGGGGTTCGTTTATGGTTCGGCGATCCTTCAATTTGACGCGACCGGCGACGACAGATTTCTCGCGATCGGCCGCGAGCGCACAAGGGAGCGGATGGCCCATCACATCACGCATATCGGGGTGCATGATCACGGGTTCAACAACGTCTCCACCTACGGAAACCTTCTCCGCCTCATGGTCGAAGGCCGGATTCCTTTCGATGCACGGGAAAAGGATTTTTACGAGCTGGCGTTGAAATGCACCGGTGCTGTGCAGGCAGCGAGGTGGTCGACGACTGCATCGGGCGGCGGGTATATCTATTCATTCAACGGCCCCCACTCGCTCTTTGCCGACACGATCCGGTCCCTCCGCGCACTGGCGGTCTCGCACAGGCTAGGACACGTTCTCATGGGCGAAAAAGACCGGAAAATCTCTCTCCTCGACCGCCTCCTCCAGCACGCCCGCACCACAGCCGATTTCGCTGTCTTCTACGGCGAAGGCCGGGATTCCTACGACATTCGCGGCCGGGTTGCGCACGAGAGCATCTTCAACACGAACGACGGCAGTTTCCGCTGCCCGAATTCCCAGCAGGGATTTTCTCCTTTCACCACCTGGACCCGCGGGCTTGCCTGGATCATCGCCGGATACCCGGAACAGCTTGAGTGGATCGCCACGCTGCCCGATTCTGAACTTGCGGCGTTTGGGGGGCGGGCCGAGGTCGAAGCCATGCTCCTGCGACCGGCTCTGGCGGCGTGTGATTTCTATATCGCAAACACTCCGACCGACGGGATTCCGTATTGGGATACCGGAGCCCCGGAACTTCACCGCATTACGGATTCGCTGAACCGCCCGGCACAGATCGAAAACGATTTTGAACCGGTGGACAGCTCGGCTGCGGCCATCGCAGCCCAAGGACTCCTGCGTCTCGGTCGCTACCTTCAAACCAAGGGCGATCCCCGAGGCGAAAAATACTGGCAGGCCGGGCTGACCGTCTCAAAAACCGTCCTTTCAGAGCCATATCTTTCCACCGACCCGAACCACCAGGGTCTGATCCTCCATTCGATCTACCACCGGCCGAACGGGTGGGACCATATCCCGGATGGCAGCAAAATCCCCCGTGGCGAGTCCTCGATGTGGGGCGACTACCACGCCCGCGAACTCGCCCTCTACATCCAGCGCCTCGCCGAAAACAAACCCTATTACTCGTTCTTCAGCGGCGTCTGAACTTCATCCTTCTTACTTATTCCTATGACCATCTCCGATCTCTCCCAAATTGAAGGCCGCCGGTATCCCGCGCGCCGGCGCACGCAAAACCTCGCCGGCGGGGTCGCGCCGATCCAGGCAAAGAACTTCTCCATCGGCAACGTAACCCTTGACCCGGACGGCGGACAGGTGCCGTGGCACAACCAGGAGCAGGAGGAGGTCTATTTTGTGGTCGAGGGAACCGGGGAAATGTGTCTGGGCGAAGAGCGTCGGACGCTCACCAGCGGCCAGATGGTTTACATCCCGCCCGGAATCTTTCACCAGATGACCAATATCGGCTCAACCCCGCTGCGGATGATTTACTGCTACGGCCCGGCCGGAGACGTCGCCCACTGGCGGCAGGAGCTCGATGGCACGCTTCCGAAGGCGGGGACCGAGGCCCCAGCGTTACCCGCAGGAGCCCGTCCGCAATGCACGGAAAAACCCTGATCTACCAAAACACAAATCTATGAAAACGCACGAAGTCGGAATCATCATGAACGGCGTCACGGGACGCATGGGAACCAACCAGCACTACATCCGCTCGATCCTCGCGATCCGGAAGCAGGGCGGAGTAAAGGTCAGCCCGGACGAGGTCATCATGCCGGTGCCGATCCTGGTCGGTCGCAGCGAAGCCAAGCTCACGCAGCTCGCCGCCATGGACCCCGGAGTGAAGTGGACGACGGATCTGGACAAGGCGATGGCCGATCCGAAAAACATCATCTACTTCGACGCCCAGACGACCGGGCGCCGCGCTAATGCGGTCAAAAAAGCTGTTGCCCTCGGAAAGCACGTCTATTGCGAAAAGCCGACAGCCGTCTCCACCGAGAGCGCGCTTGACCTCTATAAAACAGCAAAGGCCGCCGGCGTGAAAAACGGTGTTGTGCAGGACAAGCTCTGGCTGCCGGGCATGCTCAAAATCAAGCGCCTCCAGGAACAGGGGTTCTTCGGAAAAATCCTGAGCGTGCGCGGAGAGTTCGGCTACTGGGTCTTTGAAGGCCACAACATTCCCGCCCAGCGCCCGAGTTGGAACTACCGCAAGGAAGACGACGGCGGGATTATCGTCGATATGCTCTGCCACTGGCGGTACGTGCTCGACAATCTTTTCGGCGAAGTGAAATCCCTGAGCTGCCTCGGGGCCACCCACATCCCTGAGCGCGTGGACGAGCAGGGTAAGCCCTACAAATGCACGGCGGACGACTCGGCCTACGCGACGTTCGAACTCGAAGGCGGCGTCATCGCACACTTTAACTCAAGCTGGAACGTGCGCGTGCGCCGCGATGACCTCTTGACGCTTCAGGTGGATGGGACCCATGGATCCGCGGTCTGCGGGCTCCGCGAATGCTGGATCCAGCACTACGGCAATACACCCAAGCCTGTTTGGAATCCGGACATCGCCCAGCCGATCAATTTCTACGAGGGCTGGAGCAAGATCCCCGAACAGGAACCCTATGACAATGCGTTCAAGGTGCAGTGGGAAATGTTCCTGCGCCATGTCGTTCTCGACGAGCCGTTCCCGTGGACCCTTCTGCAGGGCGCAAAAGGAGTCCAACTCGCCGAACTGGGCCTCAAGTCCTGGGCCAAGCGCGCCTGGGTGGATGTGCCGAAGCTGAAGGGTTGAGAGTTTTGGGCGCGCCGGATTTGGCTCCTGAGGTAGGATTATCCCCGCAGCAAGCGCGGGGCTCTTCGAGTTTGTGTGCTTCGCACTTTTGATGGGCGCTATCGCGCGGACAGTCGAACTGCGTTCTCGTCCGGTAAGACTGTCTCGTCACGCGACTCGCGATCAAGAAGATGGCTCCCCTTGCACACTGCATTTGAGACGTTTGCTCTCCTCTCTGATATCTGTAAGTTGCTTGTGGGGATGATATTGTGATTTCCGAATCTTGCATGGTCGGATACACCACCATACGACAATTTGGAATTTATGGGTGCCTGATGCCAGCAAATTTTCCGACGAGGGAGATGATCTTGATCACTTTGTTCATGCCGAGAGCGGCATGACAAAATTCGGGAATTTGCTTTTTACGTTCACGCTACCGGATGGGACCCCGGGCCGGGTTCGGTGGGGGATTAAACGGTGTTGATGTCCTCATCGTTATCATCAACGATCACATCACTCAGTTCCGTGGTGAGGTCAACTTTTGCTGCAGTTTGAGATATTCCGTCAGATAACGCCGGGCGATCTCTTTCTGTTCCGCATTATCGAAGTGAAGGCCGTTGTTGCCATGCAACCCCTTGATGGAAACCACCGCTGAATTCGGAATACTGGCGGGAATCAAATTGATTTGCGAATTAAACGACAAAGGAATTCTGATTTCTCCAGCGACAAACGGCACAGCAGGCGCATTCAGATCCGTGCGGAGTTGGGCCACCAATTTGGCCAGCCTGGTGGCATAAGGCACGGCATACGGCGCGAGCGAGGGGTCAACTTTCCCGCTCTTTTCAGCCTGCTGCAGTTTATCCAATTGAGCGGCGTCGCTCTCCCCCTGATGCCAGAGAATGCCCGACAACGTGCCGGACTCCAAGGCGATCCTAGTCCGCCGAATCGCATTGTTATATAGATTGAAGGGTTTATAAAAAAGGGTCTCCATTGAATTCGGGCTCCATTGCTCGACAGTGGTACCACCATAAGCACAGGGCACCAATCCCACAGTGATTCCCGGTTCCTGATCAGCCAGCAACTTGGCAAAAGTAAATCCCGGACCGACACCGCACGCCGGTGGTTTATCGAAGTGGATGGGCTCCCCCTGACAATACCATTTATCCATCTTATTCAACACCAATACGCGAGGATCAGATTGGGAATCCTCGGGGGTGATGGGTGCCCGTCCTGCCATATTGGATTGTCCAATCAGCAGGAAAATCTTGAACTTGCTTTTGTCAGAGGGGGGATTGGCCGGGTCTCCCAAAACAACGGCCTGGTTCTCCGCCTGTGCCGAAACACATGCCCCCAGAACCAATCCTGCAATCACTGCTTTCATTGCGTTTTTTATTTTTTCATTCCTCAAGTCATTTTCCTGTCAAATGTCTTAAGGGTCGCCCATGGCGAATTTGATTATCGGTAATTTTTTAGGAGGTGGAAGCCGCCGCCCTCAAGCGTGCGGTTGCCCTGAAGCTTGTGGAGATCATGGAAAAGAAACAAGCTCCTGAGGTAGGACTCGAACCTACGACCAATCGGTTAACAGCCGACCGCTCTACCACTGAGCTACTCAGGACTCTCGTTTGAGGAAATGGGAGTAAACAGCAGCCGAAGTGAAGGGGCAAGCGGAAATTCTGAGGCGCGCATTTCCTGGCGAATACAAAAATCCCCGCGGGAGCTTGCCGCTCCGCGCGGGGATTTTTTCAACTGCGGTGAATTCTTACAGGCGCGAGATGAGGAGTTCGCGCTGGAAGATCAGTTCCTTCGGAAGCTGGCTGTAGAGCTTGATGAAGAGTTCGTCCTGCAAAACGAGTTCGCGGTGCCACTCGGTGGTATCGATCTTCATCACCTCTGCGAACTTCTCGGGAGTGATGTCCTTTTCGATCCCGCGAAAATCGAGATCTTTGTATTCCGGCACCCAGCCAATCGATGTCTCGACGGCGTGCATGCCGAGTTGGCAGCGCTGGACGATCCATTTGAGGACGCGGGTGTTGTCGCCGAATCCCGGCCACAGAAATTTGCCCTCGGCGCTCTTGCGGAACCAGTTCACATGGAAAATGCGAGGGAGGTATTTGACC
>CAZSDC010000176.1:0-6816 GCA_964605515.1 uncultured Chthoniobacter sp. | reverse complement strand
ACTCGATCGAAATCTGGAGCAAATGGGGGAGCTGGGGAGTGGCGGAGTTTTACGACACCAAGCCCGCTGACAGCCCGAAATACCAGAGCACGCTCGACTGGGCCAAAGCGCACGGCCAAAAAGTGACCATGGATCCCGTGCCGGCAAACTGAACCTGCAACGGGCAATGCTCTAAAATCAGAGCTGGAACCACAACCGACCAAAGGGAGACAAGAGGAGCAAGGCGGAGATAGACTGAGCCCGCAGAGGCGAGCGAAGCTCGGCAAACTGCCAAAGGCAGTCGCGCAGGAGTGAGCAAAGCGAATCAAATGGACGCAGATAGATAAGGACTTTCAGCAGGCTATAGCAAACGGAGGATTCACCCAGAAGATGAGGTGAGCGCATGGGCGAAAAGCAAATTCCTAGCCCGTCTTTCTCAACTGGAGGGTAACAAGAGCAGCGAAGCCGCATAAAATGGGGCTCTGGATCAAAAGGTCTTCACTACAGAGTCGGGAGTGAGGTCATGAGAGAAGGGCACCATTGGAAGTGATTTTTGGTGGTGGCTGCTCGGGGAGTTGGAGCCCGAGTTTTTGAAGGAGGAGTTTCTGATCGGCCTCCGGCTGGGTGTAGCGGCTGAGGATGAGGGTACGGCCGTCGGTGGTCGGGAAGTGGGCATCGACCATTTGGATGGCGGCGAACTTGTCGAGCACGGCTCTCGGGGTGAGTCCTGGAGCGTGGGGCCGCAGGCGGGCACGGAGGGTGACATGAAGGCAATAGGCCAGGAACGCGATGACCTGCCGATCTCAAGAAGCGATTCCGTCACGATCAAAGCCAGAAATCCAGCGTGGGATCAGGCGCAGACGATGGGAGTCAGCCTCTATGTTCCGCTGCATTCCACTTTGGCCACACGCGGTATCGAAGAGTGTTCCGGCCAAAAATTAGGGCTGTATGAATTGCGCAGCACCATGACCTCTGGCCTCGGCATCTGACAGTACACACAGCCAAAAGATTTCTCGACCGACGTGCTGAAAAAAGTAGTCCGCGAAGTGAAAATGCTGCGCCCATTTTACACGGGCGACTTTTATCCACTGACAAAGATCAGGACGGATGAAGACGCCTGGGCCGCCTGGCAACTCGACCGTCCAGATCTCGGCAAGGGTTTCGCCGTCTTTTTCAGGCTTTCAAAATCCCCGCATCCGGTTTTGGAAGTGGGACTGCAAGGATTGGACCCGAAGGCGACTTATGAGGTTCGCAACGAGGACACCGGCAAGGCCGAGCGTCTCACCGGCGCGCAACTTGCGCGCTGGACGGGAACTCTGGAACAGGCTCCGGACAGTGTGCTGATGACCTACTCGAAAATTTAAAAACATGGTGCTCTGAGTCATGGTCATTTCTATTATTTCTGAGCCATTGCCGCTTCGCGCTTTTGGATCAGGAGGGATTGAATTTCTTCGCAGCGCAGCCGCGTGAGCGGCCATTTCCGGACAGCGAGTAACGCCAGAAGGCATCCTGCGGCCGGGATAATACTAAAGCAGAGCCTCATGGCGAAGAAGACGCCGTCAGCCTGAGCTCCTCCCAGCTTGACGTCGAAGCCGGTCCAGACAAGCACCCACCCGGAGAGCCCACCAGCGATCGCCCCACCGAATTTCATGATCCAGCCGCCCACGGCGCCGAACATCCCTTCGCGGCGGCCGCCGTGTTCAAGCTCATCGAGGTCCACAACATCGGCCTGCATCGAGGAAAGAACCATATAAACCGAGGAGATGCCGATGGAAAAAAAGAACGGCAGGATGAGTTGGAGCCAGGGATGCGAGGGGCTCACGCACCACCATTTCAGGATCGAGCCGACGATGTAGAGCCAGAGCGCGATATTGAGCGTGATGTGCTTTCCGAGAACCCTGCAGCACCATGTGGAAAGCGGAATTGCCGCCAGTGAGGTGAGAAGCCCGAGCGTGCCGACGACCCCGCCGAGCGTGGCGCCCGCCGCCTTGTCCCCGCCGAAAACATAATAGACATTCAGATACAGCCCTAACGCCGCAAAGATGCCCATGTTCAGGGAAAAAACGGTCCAGATCAAAAGGAGGCGCAGGTAGGTGCGGTTGCCCAAGATAAACCCCGCGGATTTCCAGAACGTCTCCGCTTTGCGGGACTCGGCGACGGCGGCATGGTATTTGCGTTCCTTGACATTCACGGCCACGGCCACTGCGGCGAGAAACCCCAGAACGGCGGCCGCGAGAGAGAGGATGCGCGCGCCGGTGATCGCGCTGGCAAAAATCTCGGTGAACCGGAAATACCAGTTGCCGGCAATTCCCATAACTTTATCAAAAATGCTGCGCCAGGCGACGACGCGGGTCCGCTGGTCGTAGTCGGTCGCCATCTCGATCCCGAGCGCGTAGTAGGAAACCCCGACCAAGGAACCGCCGATCTGCATGAGAATCAGAAACCCCACATACCATGCGAAGATCACCGTCGGGCTCCATTTCGGGTTCACGAAGAAAAACACCGAGATAGCGAACGCGATGAGGGTCCCCCCGCCCAGAATATACGGGCGCCGTCGGCCCCAAGGGGTCCGGGTGCGGTCGCTGAGATGCCCGATCAGGGGATCGAGAAACGCGGTGAGCAGGCCGGTCGCCGCTCCGACCATTCCGAGCCACGCCGGGTTGAGTCCGAGCACCATGTTGAAGATAGGATAGGTGAGCGCGCCCAGCACGCCGCCCGCAAGGCCGTTGGATGCGGAGCCGAGCGAGTAATAGGCGAGTTCTTTCCTTGTCGGAGGCGTGTTGTCGGAGGTCGATTCGATGGTGGGCGCGCTCATGGTTTAAGGGTTGCGGTCACTCTCGAAAAATTCGATGTGTGGCGCACGGGCGAGCCCGGTGTGGTAAAAACGGTATTGTTTGCCTGAAGGTTGAGAGGGAGGGCAATCCTCCCAACTCCATGCCCCCGGAAGGCCGTCGCAGAAATGCGGGCCGAGAAGGTTTTTAAGATTCCCGCAGAGGAGGATGTCGAGCCGGTGCCTGCCGGCGGATACCGGGCATCGGATCGTTTGCCATGGGGCGAACACCCAGAACGGATCTCCGTCGTCGATTTGGATTCCCGCCGCAGAGCCCTCAAATTCCGGCAACGTCACGAGGGCGCAGCCCTGCGAGGGAGCCGTGAACGCGAATTGATACCGCACCTTCCCCGGATAAAACGGATAGCCTTCCGAGCGCCAGTCACTCCCGCTTCCCCATGGCAATGAGGGCTCCAGAAGGAATCCTCTCTCGCGGGGCATGACCCGGAATGCACCCCTGAGAAAAACCGGCATGATTTCAGCGAGAACATGGAATTGACGGGCGCGAAGCTCGATCACATTGGCTCCGGCAACCACGTTGCCGCCGACCGGCAGCAGGCAGATTTCCTCGTCAAACCATTGCTCGGCCTTCTCTTGGGGAAGCATTACTCCGTTGCAGAAAATCTCGTAAAGCCAGGGGCGCTCCACGGCGACATGAAGATCTCGCGCCTTGTCGGAGGATGCGAAGCGGTCGGAAACATAGAACGAAAAACGCACGGAAAATCCCGATCCGTCAGGAATCGGGGCCTCAAGAAATGTCCTTCGAAACTGGATGGAGACGCGCCAGAGGTTCTGGTCGAATCCGTGTGCGCGCCAGTTCGCGTTGTCGGCATGGAGGGTGTTGAGGTCCCGGAGTTCCGTTTGCGGCCCGCTGTAATCGCAATAGTCGAGCTGGATGATATTGGCTTCGACCGGCGCGCAGCCAAGAAATTCCACCGGCGTCGCGATCCCTGTAGGGGAACTCTGAATGAGTTGCGATGGCTCAAAGCCGGGGTCCGCCACGTGCCAGAGGGCATGTCCGCCGGGCGGAAGCGTGAGGCTCACGTGCCCGCTGTCGACCACTAGGCTCGACCGCAGCCCAGAAAACGTGTCGAACGCGGTGCCCGCTCCAACCGCGATCTCCGCGGAGATCGGAGAAGTGGACGGATTCGAGAAAAACAAGATCGCTGCCCCATCCGGGAGCGAGGAATGCCGCCAGAGAAGATCGGCGGGCAGCGGAGAACCATCAGGCGAGGAGATGAGAGGCGGATGCCGTTGCCTCAGTCGGGCGATGAGTCCTTCGCTCACAGCCACCCAACCGGGTAAACGTGCAAGGGGAAAGTCGGATGGCCTCCCATCAACAAAAACCGGAGCCGCCCCGGCACAAAAGACGGTTCCGCCCGCGTTCAGAAAATCGCCGAGCATGCGAACTGTCGAGGAGAACATGTTTTCCATGCCCGCAGGCACAACGACAGTCTCGTAGGCGCGGCCGCCGATTTTGAGAGCGGCTGCCGCATAACTTCCATTCTTTTCATTAGTCCCATGAGAAGCATGCGACATAGGAGCCCCATCGCCGAACTCCGCCATCACGAGCTCGTCGCCGAGATCGAAGTCCACCCCGGCCGAGTAGAGTTCCGCCAGGAAGCCGGCGTGAGATTCCCGGAGCGCTTCAAGCGGCGCGTGCGGCTCCTCGTCAGGGAGGTGGAAGCACTGCGGGCGATAATGCAGCCAGGCGGTGGTGGTGGGGTGCAGGACCAGCGTGCGGTTGGATCCGGTTCCCTGCGAAAGAAGGTAGTTGGCCCGCGCGATATGGAGGGCGTGGGTGCCAAACGCATCCCACCACGGCGAATGTTCGCTGATTGTCTGAGGCCAATCGTATTTCCTGGCTCCGGCAAGGGATTCGTGCGCGAGGTGCGGCACGATGCGATTGACACCCAGGGCCAGCAAAAAATCCTCCAGCGGCTTCATCTCGGCCGGGCCGTATCCGTAACCGCCCCCGCCGCATGACTCGCAGAGCACCTCGACGCGACCACACTGCGCGGCGACGCTCGTGGCTTCCTTGACGGAGAGCAACCACAGGGCGTTTTCTTGGAGGGTTGCGCTTGAAAACTGGAAGCCAAGCAGGTCCACCCCCGGCGAATGCATCCATCGCTGTGCGGCCATCGTGCTCGGGCAGCCGTTGGGAAACGGCCACTGGTTTTCGAGAAAATGGCCGGTGAAGGCGAGATGTTGATTCTCGCACCAATCATGGCATTGGCGCGCGAAGTTCTGCGTAAATAGCCGATTGAGCGTCAAAAAATAGTCGTGCCGGACAGCGGGTGAGTCCGGGAGGGAACCGCACAGTTCCTGTATGCGGGATTCGAGCGCATAGCCGTGTTCCGCGCGGAATGCGTCGAGGAATGCCCGCGACATGTAAAACCCCCTGTCTGATGTTCCCGTCTCCGGCTCGTCAGTGAACACGTAGCGGATCGACTTTCCAAAGTCGCCGGAAAACCTTGCGGCGTAAGCCGCGTGGGTGGATTCCAGAAATCGTCCGGTGACCTCGGTGCGGCAGACATCGGCCATCGGGAACCCGCCATGCCAAAGATCCGATGGAAATTCTTCGAGATCCATCGCGAGCGCCGAAGATTCGCTGTCCGGGCTGGAATCCCCGGCCCTGGCAAGGGAAAGGAATCCCATGCGCCAGCCAGTGGGATCGCTTTTCCCGGAATGCTCCGGAACCCAGTGCCCGGCCAGGCGGGAGTTCGCTGCCAGCGGATCCGGCGACACCACATGCCCGCCGGCGAACCCCGAAGGAAAGGAGTTTTCATCGTAGATGTGGCACCCGATGCCGAGGCGTTTGGATTCCTCGAGTGCAAGCGACCACAAGGAAAACCATTCTTCCGAAAGATATTCTGTAACCAGTCCAGGACGCGGGTGGATAAAGACGCCTCCGATATTTCGGCGGTTGAACCCTTGCAGCATCTCCCGGATGCGGGCAGGAGTCATTTCTCCATTCCATGACCAGAGAACCGCCGGACGGAAGTCCAGAGGAGGGTTCTCCCATGCGGGAAAGAGTTCGGGCGGAGATAAAGGCGGCATCGAAAGGTTCAATTATTAGGATTCAAGTATTAAGTTAAGTCTCCACATCCGGAGCTCTGTCATTCGCGGTTTTTTGCTTGCTTCGCTGGCGCTGTGTCTTTTCGTCAGCGCATCCTCTTGCGGTATTCGCCGGGCGATTGACCGGTGATCTTTTTGAACTCGACACCGAAGTGACTTGCGCTTCCCCACCCGGTCGCTTCCGCGATGCTTTCCATCGTCTCCACAGTCTCGCGCAGGAGCTTTTTGGATTGTTCGACCTGCAGGCGCCGGATTTCGTGAAATATCGTCCGCCCGAATGCTTCGCGGAATTTTGACTCGAGAATCCGCCGGCAATAGCTCGTCTGCGCGACGACATCCCGCACCGAGAGCTTCCCGGTGTGTGCGTTAGCACGGATGAATTTGAGCGCCCTGACAAGCTGGGGGTTCCCGACTGCGAGAAGATCGGTGGACTCCCGGCAGACAACTCTTTCCGGCGGGAACAAAACCCTCGGACACTTGCCCGAACTTCTGGATTCCATGATGCGATCAAGCATTTTCGCCGCCTCGTAACCCGCCTGCCGCACCGGCAGGCGCACGCTGCTCAGGTGCGGCACCGCGGAGATGCAATGGACCTCGTCGTCATCCACTCCGAGAACCGAGATGTCGTCCGGAACCCGGAGTCCCAAGTTCTGACACTCGACTGTGACCCATTCTGCCCGGATGTCATCGCAACAGAAAATCCCGCAAGGCTTAGGCAGGGTCTTGATCCACCCTGCAAACGAGAGTTCTTCCCCGACATAGATGACGGGAGCGACATTCGGGGCGGGATAGTTTTTGTAAGACTTATAACAATCCGGGCGGTATCCGTGCTTGCCGAGTTCGCTGAAATACCCGGCCCACCGCCCGTGAGAATACCCCCTTGCCTTGAGCCCGAAAAACGCGAAGTTCTTATGCCCCTGTTCCATCAG
>CAZSDC010000175.1:0-6868 GCA_964605515.1 uncultured Chthoniobacter sp. | reverse complement strand
TATAACGCTTGGGCATCTTGTCCACCAATACTTGTAAAACGATTCATGGATAGTGGATTGTCTGCGAGCTACTTGATCGGCTTCGATGCCATCAATCCCTTCTATTTGCAGGGTGACTTTGACGGGGATGGACACCCTGACTACATCGTAAGAGCCGCGCAAAGGAAGTCTGGCTCGGGATTTGAAGGCCTTGCTTTATTGTCATCCGGTGGTGTGCGATCGCTTTCAAAAGACATTGGACACAAATATCCTGGGCCATCATGGTGTGTGGTATTCAAGAACGAACCGATTTTGACGAGTTTGTTTGAGAATTCAAAAACGAAGCCCCCGAAACTACTGGGAGATGCCATCATGATGATGAAGCCGGAAGAAACCAGCTCGATATTGTATTGGAATGGAAAGCGATTCGATACCTATTGGAAAGGGAATTAGGGATGCCCCACCGTCTGCCCCCAAGAAACTCCTGCCCGCATTTGCCATTACCATGAAAATCACAGTTTTGCTTCTCGTTGCTATTTTATTGGGCGCTTCCTTACACGGGGAGGACTCGACTGCTTGGCGCAGAGATGGCAAGCCGGTTGACGACACTTCAAATATGAAATCCAAGAAGGGATTTGGAGCGCAGCTCTTTTTAACTCAGAGCCCAAAGTTCTTCGAGGACTGGAACAAGCCAGGAACACCGAACTTGAATATGTTGGAGAAGGCACAGCGAAATGTTCCGCTTTATTCGATTGTTCTTTTCGTCGATCCAGGCACCGATTCCAAAGGTTCCGTTGATGTGACGTATGACATGGTCATCCGGAAGCCGGACGGCAGCATCTATGGCGAGCAAAAAAATGCCGTTGGCTTGAAGGGCAGGTTTGTTGTTCCTGCCCATGACCTCCAGCTCGCCCAAGAACGCATGGGAATTCAGATCGATAGTCAAGACCCGTCTGGAACTTACACGGTCGAAGTCACCGTGCGAGACCACATCAAAAAGGCTGAACTTTTATTGAAAGCCACTTTTAAAGTCGCGCCATAAGGCCGATATTCAGACGGTCTGCTTGGAAAGCTATTTGCTGCCATGCCAAGCATGCCGACGACAAAGGCTTCCCCCGAATGGAGCATTGTCATACCGTAGCCCAATGAAACAAACCGCGACATTCCTGGCAGTCATGGCGCTTGTGCTGTGCGGTTTCCAGAGCAGCAATCTCAGCGCAAAGGACAAAACCATCGGTGCAGCGACAGGCAATGAGGCCGCGACCAATTTCAAGATGTTGCAGGGAAAATGGCAGGCCGTTAATGACAAGTCTGATTTTCTGGTTTTCGAAGACAACCATCGGAAGGAAATTGCCGGAGACATGAAGGAGTGGGACGACGATGTTTTCGTTCTTAGTGACAAGCCCATGCGTGAGGGAAAAGAAGTCTCCGACCATGAACCGGTTGCTGCCGGTTTCATCTACTGCGAAAAAGACGACATGTGCTGGGCGATTGTGGAATTGACCGCCAAGAAATTGGGCCTCGTATACATGGGGCAAGGAAGAGTGCTGGAATACCGGAGGGTAAAGTGATTCCCGCCGGCTCCGGCCACAGTGTAATCAGGAATATCCCTGTCCCCCTGCACGTGGCCCTGAGGTGGCCGCGCTTTTTTGAGCCTCTCGGTTTTCGTTAACCTCCATCTGCCCGAACTGCTTTTTCCACTGGCGGAAGCTCGCTTCTGAGATGTTGTGCGCCCGGCTCGCGGCTTAAATCGCCGCCGTCGGATTGCCTCAAAATCCGGATTTTACATTCTGTGCTGCTTTCATTGTCTGGTTCCTTTCGGCCCGAGACTAACCTATCCCACTGCTCAAAAAAGTGAAGTCACGCCAGCAATATGTTTATGGTAAGGAAGAAAAGGCGAGGGTCGGAATCGAACCGACGAATACAGCTTTTGCAGAGCCGTGCCTTACCACTTGGCTACCCCGCCGTCTGTCGAAACGACATCAATACACATTCATCGGCGGGATGACAACTGATACTTGTCCGCCGGTCGTGGTGCCTTCGGATTGATCGAGGGCTTCGACGATGTTGTTCTTGAATGTTACCGTCAATGTTCCGACCGGGACTTTGACGTAAATCGTGTTGGCGGCAAGCCCCTGGCTGTTCTGGATGAGGGTTCCACCAGGTGAATTCGTGGTTTGTTGATACGTGAGAATGGTCTGGTTGTTCACCGGGGCATAGGTCGTCTGGGGAACGAGTTGATATTTGATGAACTCCCAGATCTGCTGGGTTCCGGATTTATCGGCGCGGCTGGTTTTTTTCTGCGGTTTTCCCAAGCTTCGCGCAACTTCCTCGGCAGTCATGCCGATGGCGACTTCATTTCTTGAGATCAGGGCATCGACTTGTTTCTGCCTCGCTTCACTCTTGCGGAGGTTGTCCGCAAATCTCTCGGGAAGCGGCTCCAGGAACTGCGGGCTGACCCAGGCGACGATCCCCCCTTGCTGCGCATTTCCACGGACGCGGATGAGGCCGTTGGCATCCAGTCCTTCGACCTGTATTACTTGTGGGAACCGAAGGGTGCCTGCATATCTGGTCTGTGCGCTGTCGAAGTAAGCAGGAGCTGCGGCGAGCAGTTTCAACTTAAGGGGTTTGATACCGAAATCCGAGAGGTAGATAGCCCCCGGTTCACGGACAATCGGCGCCGAGGCATCAGCAGCACAGACAAAAGCCATAATCAGCAGGAACAGGGCGGGACGGCGCATGTAACGAACATCGCAGATGGTCCTCAGATTGACAAACAAGAAGAGATCGGTCGACATGCTCTTGGAATGGAAAATGCTTACAGCCAGTCCGAACAGGATGAAAGATCAGAACGGGACAGTTTCCAAGACCTGCGATTGCGCCGCAGAATGTGTTTACCAGGATAAGGGAATAGGAAGTGCGGAAATTTCCGGAGATTCGGACCGAATGTGTCGCGTCGTGGAGGAATTGCGCCTGCTGTTCAATGTTTCCCAAACCCTGCAGGATGGCCCCGGTCTCAGGGAAATTGTAAAGCCTGTGCTCAAGCAGATGGCGGAATCTCTCGGCCTTTATCGCGGGGCTGTCCGCATTCTTAATCGCGAGACCGGTGAAATGGTGATCGATGAAGCCTTCGGGCTCACTTCTGAGGAAATGGCTGCGAGCCGCGGCCAACTCGGCGAAGGCGTGATCGGCCAGGTCGCCAAGACCGGCAAGCCTCTCATCATTCCCGACATCGATCAGGCCGACCAGAGCCTTCACCCGTCCTGCGCCGGGTTTCCCGGGCAAACACTGCGGCGACCGCGCGCGCTGGCATTTCTCTGTGTGCCGATCATTCACGGCAACGATGTCATGGGCACGTTGAGCGGATACCGGCGCTGCGGGGAGCCTCATGCGCTCGAGGCGGACCAGCGTTTGCTTGTCGTGATCGCGCAACTCATTGCCCAAGCTGTGCGCCTCCGCCAGACGACGAGGGAAAATCTCGACGCGCTCCGCCTGGAAAACGACCGGCTGCAGGAGCAGATCCGCAAGCATTTCAAACCGGACAACATGATCGGGAATTCGCGGGCGATGCAGATCGTTTATAATTCCATCGAGCAGGTTGCCGCCAGCAACACCACGGTCCTTATCCGGGGAGAAAGCGGTGTGGGAAAAGAGCTGGTGGCCCATGCGATCCACATGGGGAGTTCCCGGGCACTGAAGCCGCTCGTTAAAGTCAACTGCGCGGCATTGCCGGAGAGCATCGTTGAGAGCGAGCTCTTCGGCCACGAGCGCGGGGCATTTACCGGCGCGATCGCGATGCGCAAGGGGCGTTTCGAACTCGCCCACGGCGGAACGATCTTCCTTGATGAAATCGGCGAACTTCCGCTCAGCGTCCAAGCGAAGCTGCTGCGAATACTTCAGGAACGGGAGTTTGAGCGCGTTGGCGGCACGGGAACGCTCCGCTGCGATGTCCGTGTCATCGCCGCCACGAACCGCAGCCTCGAGGATTATATGCAGGCAGAAAAATTCCGGCTTGATCTCTATTACCGCCTGAATGTCTTTCCGATCTATGTGCCTGCCCTCCGGGAAAGAAAGGCGGATACGCTAGCGCTCGCGGATTTTTTTATCGAAAAATACAGCGAGGCCATCGGCAAACCTGTAACGCGGATCTCGACCCCTGCGATCGACATGCTGATGAGCTACCACTGGCCCGGAAATGTTCGCGAACTTGAGAACTGCATCGAGCGGGCTGTCCTCCTGTCGTCGGATGGAGTCATCCATGGTTACCACCTGCCTGCCTCGCTTCAGACGGCCGAGGCTACGTCCACCGAGCCGAAATCAACGTTGGAAACGGCTTTGAACGCCTTCGAGCGCGAAATGATCATCGAAGAGCTGAAAGTCACGCGGGGGAATCTCGCGCAAGCCGCCCGCCAACTCGGGCTCACCGAACGCATCATGGGGCTGCGTGTGAAGAAGTTTGCGATCAATCCGAGGCATTTTCGCCGCAAACCGGAAAACGAGTGACGGAATCCGAGCCTCCCGTCCCGTGCATAATGTCTTCACCCTCTGCAATCACTCTCCTTGGGTGATCGGATCCAGTGAGTTCAACGATGACCCACAACCGATCACCGTCGGCATCGTTCGCGGGGACAACCGGGATCTCTTTAAAAAGCTGGACACCGAGGAGGATCCGATGCTCCGGGGCGGGATTTTCAACGACTACATGTCGGTGAAATTCCAGCTTCACGACTGGCCTTCCCATACCGATGACGCCCGCCGCAGCCTGAAAAACAGCTACGTCAGGTTCCTGCGCGGATGGTCGGTGGACTCGAATTCTCCCGAGGGGGCGGTTCTGAAGAGCTGGGTCGAAAGCCGGATCGGGCTCCCGCCCACGTTCCATCGCGGAAAAATCCTAGACGGCTCGGAGGAGGGGAACATGCCCTATGAAATCGACCGGGTGCGGGGAAGTGCGCGGACCAACGCCATCCTTTCCCAGCTCGATGTGCTGTACGAGTTCTGCCAATATGAACTCGCACGCCGGATGCCGGATACCCGGTGGATCACCCTCTGGCGCGGAACCTGCGACTCGGGAGATTACCGCGTCATCGAGCAGGGGGAACGGCGGACCGCTTACATCCTCATGAACAACCTCAGCTCGTTCACTTCCGAACGCGAGTGCGCATGGGAATTCGGCTCGACTGTCTGGGAAGCGTCCGTCCCGACTGTTAAAATATTTTTTTTCAGCGGGCTCCTCCCTGACAGCATTCTTAAAGGCGAGGACGAATACCTCGTCATCGGGGGGGAATATCGTGTCAGGGATCTTCTCTATTGATGATCATGCACGCCACATGGGAACAGGCAGAAGGCGGGCTGCTCGGTCTCCTGGTCGGGGATGCTCTCGGGGTGCCGTATGAATTTCACGAGCCCCGCGATATTCCTCCGCACGAACTGATTCAGATGGTTCCGCCGTCGGGATTTCCGCGCTCGTATTCCCATGTTCAGCCCGGAACATGGTCGGACGATGGGGCGCAGGCACTCTGCCTCCTGGATTCTCTGCTGGAATGCCGCGCATGGAACCCGGACCACTTCGCCTCACGCCTGCTGGCCTGGTATCGTGAGGGCTACCTCGCTGTTGACGGGAAGGTCTTTGACGTCGGTATCCAGACGGGTGCCGCGCTCGACCGTCTCGCCGAAGGAATCCTCCCGCTCGATGCTGGCCTTTCCGGCGAACGCAATAACGGGAACGGCTCGCTCATGCGCACGCTCCCTCTCGTCCTCCTCCACACGGCGGACGACGCCTCGCTTGTTTCCATGGTGCACGCGCAGTCGCTCCTGACCCACGCCCACCCGCGCTCCCAGGTCTGCTGCGCTCTCTACGCCCTGTGGGCACGCTCGGAAATCCGCCGCGATTCCGAATCATGGGACCAGGCTGTCGCCGCGCTCCGGCAGCTCTACGCCCATCAGCAGGCATTTGAGGCCGAACTGGATCTTATCCTCGCACTCTCAGCCCGCCCGCCCGCCGGCACCGGATACGTGGTGGATTGTCTTCTCTCCGCAAAACACGCCTGTCGCGAAACCACCTACGAATCGATCGTGCGATCCGCCATTGCCTTCGGCCACGATACGGATACGACGGCATGCGTCGCAGGTGGAATTGCTGGGATCAGGCATGGAAAGTCCCGCATTCCTGAGGGTTGGCTCGCAGCACTGCGCGGTCGTGAAATCCTCGATCCCCTGCTCGAGCGACTCAAATCCCGCTTCCCCTGACCTACCTCAACGTCGGAGAAATGTTTCCTCGTTTCCGCGATACGACATTTTTGTAGGACATGAAAATGCCGTCCTCGTTTCACGGCCGCGCCGGAGCTGGCTCTTGAGTCGCTGCCGTTCAACGGAATACGACGACCGGTGCATTGTCGATTTCATCCCTCCGATAAGTTGGCACACCGTCTGCAATAGGAATTACAACCAGCGCACCGCAAACGGAGCGCGGCAAACACCAACAAACACAACAAAAGGAACACGACTATGAGAAAAGTGGCAATCTACGGAAAAGGCGGCATCGGAAAATCCACCACCACGCAAAACACGGTGGCCGGTCTCGTCGAACAGGGGAAAAAAGTGATGGTGGTAGGCTGCGATCCGAAAGCCGACTCCACAAGGCTTCTGCTCGGCGGTCTCGCCCAGCGCAGCGTGCTGGACACGCTCCGCGAGGAAGGCGAGGACGTCGAACTCGGCGACATCCGCGCCGGCGGTTATTGCAACAGCCTCTGCGTGGAATCCGGCGGACCCGAGCCGGGCGTCGGCTGCGCGGGCCGCGGGATCATCACCTCGATCAACATGCTCGAGCAGCTCGATGCCTACAAAACCGAATCTGGCGACCCGCTCGACTACGTGTTCTACGACGTTCTCG
>CAZSDC010000174.1:0-6981 GCA_964605515.1 uncultured Chthoniobacter sp. | reverse complement strand
AGGAACTCGGCAACGCGTTCGAATACCTCCTGCAATGCACGGGCGCGCAGGGCGAGAACGGCCAGTTCCGGACGCCGCGCCACATCATCGATTTCATCGTCGCCTGCCTCGACCCTCAGCCGGGAGACAAAATCCTCGACCCCGCGTGCGGCACGGGCGGCTTCCTCGTCTCCGCCTACCGGCACATCCTCGCGCACAGCACCTCGCCCGGCTCGACCATGCCCGGCGACCAGCTCACCCACGCGCAACGCCAGCAAGTTTACAAAAACCTCGCCGGCTACGACGTGGACGACCAGATGGTGAAGCTCAGCAAGGTGAACCTCTTCCTCCACGGCTTCCCCGACCCCGCCATCCACATCTACGACACCCTCAGCAACGACGCCCGCTGGAACGAAAAGGCGGACCTCATCCTCGCCAACCCGCCGTTCATGACCCCGAAGGGCGGCGTCACCCCGCACACGAAATTCCGCATCGCCGCCAAAAAAGCCGAAGTCCTCTTCACCGACTACATCGCCGAACACCTCACCGCCGACGGACGCGGCGGCGTCATCGTCCCGAACGGCATCGTCGCCACCACCCAGAACGCCTACGTGAAGCTCCGCCGCTTCCTCGTCGAGGACTCGCTCGTCGCCGTCGTCTCCCTCCCCGCAGGCGTCTTCAAACCCTACTCCGGCGTCAAAACCAGCATCCTCCTCCTCGACAAAAAACTCGCCCGGCAAACCAAAGAAATCCTCTTCCTCAAAATCACCGCCGACGGCTTCGACCTCGGCGACAAACGAAACCCCGTCGAGGCGAACGACCTGCCGGAGGCGCAGCGCGTGGTGAAAGCATGGTTCAAATCAGTCGGACAAGCGAACGCATTTGAGCCCGAAGCGCGCGGCGGTGTGACGTGGCAAGCTGTTGAACGAAAGAAAGTCCTCGAACTGACCGGCGTTCCGCTGAATGCCGAACGCTTCGCTGACGGAGAAGCGGGCTACGACGGACACCACGACACTGCCAAGCTCGGCGAACTTCTCGAAATACAATCCGGGTTTCCGTTCAAGTCGGAACTCTTCAACGACACCGATGGCTTTCCGCTAATTCGCATCCGCAACATCAATCCAAGCAGCACGACGACAAAATATCGGGGCGACTGCGCGCCCGAATACATCGTCAACAATGGCGACCTGCTGATCGGCATGGACGGCGAGTTCAACGCGACGCTCTGGCAGGGCGGGCCAGCTTTGCTGAACCAGCGAGTTTGCCGCCTGCACAATTTCAAAGACTGCCTCAAGGAATATGTCTTCTACATGATGCGGCGCTGTCTCAAGGAGATTGAGGACGGCACAAGTGCGGTCACGGTGAAGCACATTTCCGTGAAGCAGATTGCCGCCATCGAAATCCCGCTGCCGCCGCTGGAGGAACAACGGCGGATCGTGGCGGAGATCGAGGGCTACCAGAAGGTCCTCGACGGCGCCCGCCAGATTCTCGCGGGCTACCGTTTTCAACTCGATGTCGCCCCTGATTGGGAATCTCAACCACTCGGCGAGATTTGCCAGTTCATCGACTATCGCGGCAAGACGCCGGAGAAATCCGCCAGCGGCATCCCTCTCATCACCGCAAAGAACATCCGGTTTGGCTTCATCAGTCGCGAACCCGCCGAGTTTGTGACCGAAACAACCTACCACGCATGGATGACCCGAGGCTTCCCGAAGAAAGGAGACGTGCTCATCACTACGGAAGCACCGATGGGCATGGCGGCGTTGATTGACCACGACAACCGCTTCGCTCTGGCTCAACGCAGCATCTGCCTTTCGCCCAACCCAAAAATTCTGACCGGTGGCTACCTCTGCCGTGCGCTCCTATGCGAACAGGTTCAGAAATCTCTCGAAGCTCACGCGACCGGCTCAACCGTCCTCGGAATCAAAGCCAGCTCGCTCAAAGAAATCGAAATCCCCATCCCACCCCTGGACGAGCAGCGGCGGATCGTGTCCGAGCTGGACGCTGAGGCGGCGCAGATGGAGACGGTGCGGTCGCTGATCCCGGTGTTCGAGGCGAAGATCCAACGCGTCCTCGACCGCGTGTGGGGGAGTGTGTAAAGAAAATATGTCCAGACCCCCCATGGACATAAACGACCAGATGTCTGGACATTTTTATGCTGACCGTCTACCCATTTAAGTCCACCAAAGAAGAGGCCGTGAAGCTACAAAAGTTATCATATCAGAAAGGAAGGCAAGAGTCAGCCAGTCGATTTGCCACGGTGGCGAGAAAGAGCTAAGCGTTTTGCATGCCTAAAGAAGTAACCACAAGTAAATATCCGTTTGCAAAGCGGTGGACGAAAGAGCTTGAGGAGGACGGGCACGTCCAGATCAGCACGTTCTTTTTGGAGAACTACCACCAGCTTGATCCGTATCCGCTGACACACGGAGAGGCGATGTTCGTCGTGCATCTCATGCAGCATAAATGGGGAACGGAAGCCCCGTATCCGGGTTACAAAACCATAGCGAAGCGAATGGGCGTGTCGGACAAAACAGCTCGACGATTGGCGAAGAGCCTCGAAGAAAAGAAATATCTCATCCGGGAAATCCGAGAAGCCCAGACAAACAAGTTTCATCTGAAGCGTCTCATGGATGCGCTGGTTGCCCTCAAGAAACGCCTTCCAAAGAAGAAGAAAGCGCCGGTATCGGGAAATGAGGACGAATGAGCTCCACATCTTACATTATCGAGCCACTGGACACCGCGAAGCATCGCCGAGATGCCTTCGACTGTGGGGTGGAGGCGTTGAACCGGTATCTCCGCGAGCAGGCCGGACAGGACATCCGGCGTCATGCGGCGGGGTGTTGGGTTTTGACCGAAGCCCGCGATCCGGCCAGCGTGCTGGGATTTTACACGCTTTCTCCCGAATCGGTCGAGTCCGCGCAGATTCCCGAACTCAGCCCAAGCCAGCGCAAACGGCTGCCCCGTTATGATAAGTTGGGAGCCGCTCTGCTCGGGCGTCTTGCTGTTTCCAAAGCGATGCACGGTCAGGGGCTTGGAACCCAACTGCTTTACGATGCCATGCACCGGGCGCTGAAGGCTGAAATCCCCTCCGTCCTCATCGTCGCTGATCCAAAAGACGAAAAGGCGGAAGCGTTCTACACCGGCCATGGATTCCATCCGCTCGACGCAAGCCGGATGTTTATTTTGATGACAGACGTTGCCGAACTTTTTCGGACTCGGGATTCACATCACTGATGACCGTTTCCCGATACAATTTCAGCGCACGTTTCATGGCAGCGGTCGGTTTCCGGGGCGGCGAGAGAAGCGCCGCGACCAGCCGCCGGGATTCCTCAAGGTTCAGGCGGATGCCACCGCGCTTGTGGAGAACCCGCTCCGCCGCCTCACGGGCCGTGGAAACAACAAAGGTCGCGGCGGACTGCCCCGCAATGTTTGCCGCTTCCTCGATCAGAGCTTTGTCCGCAGTAGAAATCCGCGCAAAGAACCTGGTGTCCTTGCCCTTCGTTGAAGTGTTTTGGTATGCCACAGCCGTAGCCATGAGAACAATGTGCGCACAAAGAGCGCACAAAACAAGTTGATTTTTTATGCCCTCTGAAGCCCAGGCCCGCGTCGTGGTCAACAAGCTGCTGGAGGAGGCGGCGCAGATGGAGGCGGTGCGCGCGCTGATCCCGGTGTTCGAGGCGAAGATCCAACGCGTCCTCGACCGCGTGTGGGGATCGCCGGCGGATTGACAGTCCGCATTATCGTGCGAATATGCGTTTATGCGAACGACGATGGAAATCCCCGACGACCTTTTCAAAAAAGCCAAGCTGCGGGCTGTGGAGGAAGGCGTGGCGCTGAAGGATGTGGTCACGCGGGCGCTCGTGCGCGAGCTGACGCCCGGCGGCGGAAGCGCGGCGCTGAGAAAAGCGAGGGCCGGACGGCTCTTCAAGGAATTGGACAAGGCGGGCAACGCCCGTCCGGTCGGCCGTTTAAACCGCAAGGAACTTTATGACCGCCCGGTGCTTCGCGGACACTAACATCTTTCTCTACGCGGCGTCGAAGGCCCCGGAGGACCGCTGGAAAAGGAAGGTGGCCCGAACGCTTCTGGAATCGGAAGACGTGGGAATTTCGGCCCAGGTTTTGCAGGAGTTTTTCGCGGCAGCCGCAGGAAAGAAGCGGCTGGGCATCTCGGAGGCGGAGGCGTTGCAGGCCATCGCCGCGATGAGGGAGTTCCCCGTTTTGCCGGTGACCGGAGAGCTCGTGCAGGAGGCGATCGAACTGAAGGCCAGACATGGCATCTCCTACTGGGATGCCGCGATTGTCGCCGCCGCCCACGAGCTCGGCTGCGAACTGCTCTACACCGAGGACCTGAATGACGGCCAGGACTACGGCGGCGTCATCGCCCGGAACCCTTTCGCGAAGTCCTGAGGCAAAGACCATAAGATGGGCAGGGCGGAGGCTCGATGAGCAAAGGTTTGCGGCCCGCGTTGAAAAATGCAACCCTGCGCTTTTATGCCCTCCGAAGCCCAGGCCCGCATCACGATCAACAAGCTGCTTGAGGAGGCGGGCTGGAGGTTTTTGCCGGACGCGCAGGGGCGGCGGGAGAACATCATCTGCGAGCACCGGATCACGCGGCGGACGTTTTCCCCGAGCCAGGATCTGGGCCGGGACTTCGAGCATGCGCCGGACGGGCTGGTGGATTACGTCCTGCTGAACACGGACGACCGCCCGGCGGCGGTTGTCGAGGCGAAGCGGGAGAGCATCGACCCGCTGACCGGCAAGGAACAGGCCCGCGCTTATGCGGAGAGCCTCGGGGTCAGCCACATATTTCTGAGCAACGGGCTCGTGCATTACTACTGGAATCTCCTGCAGGGGAACCCGGTGAGGATGTCGCGGTTCCTGTCGTTGGCCGAACTCGGCAAGGCGGCGGAGTGGAAGCCAGATTCCGCCCGGCTCGCGTCCGTGACGGTGGATGAGAATTACATCGCGGTCTCGCAGGACGCCGCATGGCTCACGTATCCGCCCGCCGAACGCGCGGAGGTGATAGTTAACAAGAAGATCCGCCTGCTGCGCGACTACCAGGTCGAGGCGGTCCGCGCATTGCAGAAGGCCGCCGGTCCGCAGAACCACCGGTTTCTATTTGAGATGGCCACCGGCACGGGAAAGACGCTCCTCAGCGCGGCGATCGCCAAGCTTTACCTCCGAACCGAAAACGCGACGCGGATTCTCTTCCTCGTGGACCGGCTCGAACTGGAAACTCAGGCATGGAAAAACTTCCAGGCCTATCTCGCCGCCGACGGGATCAGCACGGTGATCTACAAACAGAAGCGGCAGGACTGGAAAAGCGCGCAGGTCGTGGTGACGACGATCCAGAGCCTCGCGGCGCGGAACCGCTTTCTCCACGAGTTCGCGCCCACGGATTTCCAGCTCATCATCAGCGACGAGGCGCACCGGACGATCAGCGGGAACAACCGCGCGATCTTCGAGTATTTTGTCGGCGCGAAGCTCGGCCTCACGGCCACCCCGCGCGACTATCTGAAGGGCCTGGACGAGACCGCCCGGCAGGATGATCCGCGGGAATACGAACGCCGGCTCATCCTCGACACCTACCGCACGTTTGGGAGCGAGGACGGCAAGCCGACATTCCGATACACGCTTCTGAACGCCGTCCAGCATGATCCGCCCTATCTCTGCAACCCTGTCACATTCGACGCCCGCACGGACATCACCACGCAGATGCTTTCGGATGCGGGCTACGCGGTGACCGTACCGGCCGGCGAGGACGGGCAGGAACAGGAACTGGTTTTCGGAAAGCGCGACTACGAGCGGAAATTTTTCTCCGACGAAACCAACCTGAGCTTCGTCCGTTGCTTCCTCGACAATGCCAAGCGCGACCCGATCACCGGCGAGACCGGCAAGACGATCTTCTTCGCCGTGAGCCGGAAGCACGCGACCAAGCTGGTGACTCTGCTCAACGAGGAGGCGACCCGCCGCTGGCCGGATGAATATGCTGCGGGCTCGACATTCGCCGTGCAGGTGACCTCCGACATCCCCGGCGCGCAGCAGATGACGATCGATTTCGCGAACAACAACCTCAACGGAAAATCCAGGTGGAGGGAGTTCCGCGACTACGACTCCAGCCGCACGCGCGTCTGCGTGACCGTGGGCATGATGACCACCGGCTACGACTGCGAGGATGTCCTCAACGTGGCGCTCGCCCGGCCGATTTTCTCGCCGACCGATTTCATCCAGATCAAGGGCCGGGGCACGCGGCTGTTCGCGTTCAAGCACGGCGAGGGCGCGGAACTGCGCACCGCCCGCAAAGACGGCTTTGCCCTCTTCGATTTCTTCGCGAACTGCGAATACTTCGAGAACGAATTCAATTACGACACAAAGCTGACCCTGCCCACGGAGCCGACTGAAGAAGGCAGTGGAAAAGGCGGCGGCGGAGGTGTCCGCATCGAGGATTTCACGAATACCTCCCCCGACCCGGTGGCGACCGTCGCACGCGAGGAGATCGGACTTTTCGGGATGCGCATCGACCGCGAAATGTATCGCGAACGTTTCGCCCAACTGGCCGGCGAAGCGGTGGCAGCGGATACGATCCTACGCGAGGCCTATGATGCCGAGGACTGGCCGGCTGTCGAGGAGCGGGTGCGGCGGCTTCTCTTCGAAAAGCCGGAAGAATTCTGGAACCTGCCCAAGCTCCAGGAGCTTTACAAAACCGACCGCCTGCCGAGCCTGCGGGAAATCCTCGCTCGGATCTTTGGATTGGCCGCCAGCATTCCGACGCGCGGGGAGCTTGCCGAGGAGGAATTCGAGCGATTCCTGGCCACGCAGGAAACCAACGCCACCCACAGCCGCGAGTTGCGCACGGTATTCGTCGCCTTCCTTCTCGATCCACAGTGCCGGATGCACCTGGAAAACGGACGGTTCGCCGACCTTCGCGCCCGCGACCCGAATCTCTTTGCTTCGCTCCAAACGCTCGCTCCAGAGGAACGGGAGACGCTCGTGGGGTATCTC
>CAZSDC010000173.1:0-6991 GCA_964605515.1 uncultured Chthoniobacter sp. | reverse complement strand
CGTCGTCCGGGGTGATGCGCCCGTCGGTCCAGATCTCGATGATGAGCTTGTCATAATCGGTGCGCTGGCCGACGCGGGTCGCCTCGACGGCGTATTTGACGCGGGTCACCGGCGAGAAGATCGAGTCGATCGCAATCACGCCGATCGGCTGGTCGGCGTGCTTGTTCTCGTCTCCGGTGGCAAATCCCCGGCCAACCTTGATCTCGAACTCCGCCTCGAATTTGGTTTTTTTGTCCAGCGTGCAGATGAGCTGCTCGGGGTTGAGGATCTCGCACTGCTGCGTGCCCTCGATGTCGCCTGCGGTGACCGCGCCTTCCCTGTGGACCGCGAGCTTGAGGTTCCGGACCTCGTGGTCGTGGGCCTTGAACTTGATTTTTTTAAGATTGAGAATGATGTCCACCACATCTTCCACGACGTTCGGAAGGCTGGTGAATTCATGGGGGGCACCCTCGATTTTTACGGAGGTGATGGCCGCTCCCTCGAGCGAGCTGAGGAGCACCCGGCGCAGGGAGTTGCCGAGGGTGTGGCCGTAGCCCGCTTCAAACGGCTCGGCGATGAACCTGGCATAGATATCGGTTGCGGTGGACTCGTCTTTGACGAGTGTTTTCGGCATTTCAAACCGACCAAGACGAACTGGCATGATTTTTTATCTTTCTTTTCTGCCGGGTTTCCCTGCTCGCGTGCGGCAGCGCATCGAAGACGGCTGCCAACAGGACCAACGGCAAATGGATTTTGCGCGAATGGGCAGGATCTCGCATTTTCAGAATTTGTCAATACAGGAGAGAAAAATATTTCGCACCGATACACAGACGAGAGCGAAGTTCAGGCTTGCCAGAGAGCGTCCGTGGAAGGGAAATGGGCCATGCTTCACCGCTTCGACCTTCACGTGCATTCTTTCTTCTCAAAGGATGCCAGCGGCTCGCCAGAGTCGCTGATCGAGGCGGCGCAGGCCCGGGGGCTCAGCGGGATCGCGATCACCGACCATGACACGTGCGAGGCCCATGAGTATTTGAGGGAGCATCCGGCTCCGGCGGGATTTTTCGTCGTCCCGGGGGTCGAGGTGAGCACGGCGGAGGGCCACCTGCTCTGCCTTGGGCTGACCCTGCCCTTGCTCAAGGGAGCGCCGGTCGGGGAGGTGCTGGATGCGGTGAAAGCCGGAGGAGGGATCGCGATCCCGGCCCACCCGTTCGACCAATGGCGGGCAGGGATCCGCCCGGCTGTGCTCGATGCGCTCGATATCGAGGCTATCGAGGTCTTCAATGCAGCCGTCACATCGAGGAGCTACAACGACAAGGCCCTCGCCTACGCGAAAAACCGCGGTTTGAAAATGACCGCCGCAAGCGACGCCCACCACAGCTCCGCCGTCGGCGCGAGCACGACCGTTTTCGACATCGACGAGCTCACTGTCCCCGCCCTTCTCGCCGCGATCCGCCGGGGCGGGCAGCCCGACGGGCATTACCTGTCGTTTCGCGAAGGTTTGAAAAAGCATTTCGCCAACTGGTTCCGGAAAGTCAATCCGCGGCCCGCGAGACCGGCGGTCAGCTGAACTTTCGTTCCAGCTCGGGAAACGACCATTGGATCATGGTCGGGTGGCCGCGGGGGCTGGCGTAGGGGAGCTCGCAGCGCAGGAGCTCGCGGACGAGTTGTCGCGCGCGGTTTTCGTCGTAGGCAAATCCCTCGATGGCGGCGAGTGCGGAGACCGACCTGGCGAGCGAATCTACCGCAAGCGTGTGGTTGCCAAGCGAACCGGACGCACGGAGGGATTCGCAGATGTCCAGAAGAGTCGCCCGGGCATCCCGTCCCGCGAGAGCCGGGGGAAGCGCTTCGATTTTGAAGGTGTTCCCGCCAAACGCTTCGAGCACGAAGCCGGTCGCCTGAAGCGCGGGCAGGTTCTCAGAAATCCAGACAACGTCCTTGACGGGCAGTTCGATGACCTCCGGGATCAGCAGCCGCTGCGCAGGGACGACGCCGGTCTCCATCTCGCGCCGCAGGCTTTCAAAAAGAATTCTCTCCGAGGCCGCGCGGATGCTCAGCAAAACGAGCCCGTCGTTGCTCCGCATCAGGATCCAGCGGTTGTCGAGCCCGCCGATCAGTTGGAATGCGTCCTCGGCCGTCACCGCTTTTTCCAAATCCAAACCCTCCTGGGAAGGCGGGTTGAAGGCATCCACCATGGGAGGGACGGGCGAAGCAGGAACAACGGGAGCCAGGGCTTGGGACGGTTGGCGCAGCTCGGTACGGGCGATCTCAGGGACGGGTTCCGGCGGACGTGCCGTCACGCTGATAGCTGGCCGGCTCAAGCTTTCGAGCAACCGCCTCGCCGCGAGGAAGACTGCCTGCCGGACCTGATCGGGCCTGTGAAGCCGGATCTCGCGTTTCGCGGGATGAACATTGCAGTCGAAAGCGAGGGGATCCATCGAGAGGTTCAACACCGCCAGCGGATGACGCCCGCGCGGCAGCGCTTCCGAGTAGGCCTCCCGCAGGGGCTGGAAGATGGCCGGGCATTGAACGACCCGTCCGTTCAGGATCACGAACTGCTGTTCCCGGTCCGGACGGCCCTCGCCGGGTTTCGACAGGAAGCCCGAGATTTTTATGCCGTTCTCCTCGCCGGGATCCAGGGGCAGCATCCGCCGCAAAAAATCCTCCCCGAAAAGATCGCGAAGCCGCACGCCAAGGCCGGCGGTCGCCGCCGCCTGCCAGAGTTTTTTTCCGTCGCGAAGAAGTGTCATGGCCACATCCGGATGGGCCAGCGCGAGCGACTGCATCTGGTGGATGATGTGTGCGGACTCGGTCTCCTCGCCGCGGAGGAATTTTCTCCTTGCGGGAACGTTGAAGAAAATCGCGCGGACCTCGATGGATGTCCCGCGGGGTTCCCCGCTATCGGACACGGACTCGATCTTTCCCCCGGCGACCACGATCTCCGCGCCCGCGCCGGCACCGGCAGTCCTCGTGACCATGCGGAACCGCGAGATGCTCGCGATGCTCGGGACCGCCTCTCCGCGGAACCCCATGGTGGTGACCGCCGCCAGATCCCCCGCTGTCCGGATTTTGCTGGTGGCGTGGCGTTCCAGCGAGAGCAGGGCATCCTCGCGGTCCATGCCGCATCCATCATCCACGACGCGGATCAACTGGGTGCCCCCGCGGACGAATTCCACGGTGATGCGTCCGGCGCCGGCGTCCACGCTGTTTTCCACGAGTTCTTTGACGACCGAGGCCGGGCGCTCGACGACCTCGCCCGCCGCAACCTGGCTCGCGACCTCGTCCGGAAGCAAACGAATCTTTCCCATGCCATTTGACTTCGCATGGATTCGTTCATAAGAAAAGAACGTGATCACAGTGACTGACAATGCCGCCCGCGCGCTTCTCGACGTTGTTTGCAAAAAAGCGGAGGGTGAAGGGCTGCGCCTGGCCGTGGAAAAAGGCGGATGCGCGGGCCTGCAATACGCCATGACAATCGGGGCCGCGCAGGCAGGGGATCTGGTCGTTTCGCACCTCGGGGCACGGGTTTTTGTGGACGCCGGGAGCGCGTCCCAACTCGAGGGCTGCACGCTCGACTACGAGGAAGGTCTGGCCGGATCCGGCTTCCGCATCCAGAACCCGCGGGCCGCACGGTCGTGCGGGTGCGGCACCTCGTTCGAACCCTCCGACTCCTGACCCCCCATGCTTCGCGACCCGCGCCCCAGGAAGAAGCTTTCCACAAGATATTCCACACCGGATTTTGATGTCGCAGACGACGATGTGCCGGGAAAAGAAGGCAACCTCTTTGTTTGGACGGTCGTCATTCTGCTCCTGACCGGCTTCACGATTTTTTGCTGGATCTTCAGCTTCTACGTCTTCGGGCACCCGGAGCTTCCCTTCAGCTACCGGATCCTCAACAAGCTCAAGAAGCTCGACCCGCCGAAACGCTTCGAGCTGACAGTCGCTCCGCGCGGCGAGTTTTTAAAGGCCTCGCAGATTGTCGAACGCTACGGCAAGCTGAGCCCGCGCGAGCTGGCTCACGCGAACGAGGCGCTCCTGCGGAACTACCTCCGGAATTACAAGTTGACCCAGGATCTGGTTCCCTATGTTGTCGGCACCTACAACATCCTTGATTCCTATGAACTCACGGGCGGGGACTTTTTCGGCACGGGCGTCGTGGCACTTGCCCAGTCCAAAGAGACGCCGCGTTTTCTGCTGGAGCAGGTTTTTCCGGCCGATGCAAAAGTCGTTCCCGCCCTGCACCGGACGCTGCTCACCGGGCTGGATATCGACCTCAAGCGCGAAAACGAACTCGCGGCCGTCATCCATGTCGAGAGGCTTCCCGACGGACGGATCAAGGCTACGGCGATCTCCATCCTGTATCCGAGCTACGAATCCGCCACGGCTTCCGGCACGTTCACCCTGGACCCCCCGCAGGCGCTGAATGTTTCGGCCGGTCTGCCTGTCATCACCGCGCGTCGGCAGGAGGATGCATACAAAAAATACACGAGCTTCCGCAAGCGATCCGGCGTTCCTGATTCTCCCCAGGATGCCACTTCTCAGAACCGCCTCATGCGAGTGGAGCGCCCGGTTGCGGTCAACACG
The DNA here is from genome assembly GCA_964605515.1 of uncultured Chthoniobacter sp. Lineage (GTDB taxonomy): Bacteria > Verrucomicrobiota > Verrucomicrobiia > Chthoniobacterales > Terrimicrobiaceae > QYQL01. The sequence continues at coordinate 2,431 of CAZSDC010000173.1, read as the reverse complement.
CCGGCAGCCTCCGGGGAGCCGACCCCCACTCCGATTCCAGCCGTCGCGGATGTCCGGTCCGTTCCTCCGGGGACCCCGGTCAAGCCCGAACCCCTCCCGGTGGCCGCACCCACTGCCTCACCCACTGCCTCTCCTGTAGCCGTTGCCTCTCCGACCCCGCAGCTGTCCCCATCCCCAAGCCCAAGCCCGGGAGCCATTGCTGCGTCTGCGACCGGGGCATGGCCAACATACGAGCCCGGACAGATGCCTCGCGGGCGACTCCTCAATGTCAAGGACGTCTCAACCATGGCGGGCGCCGACGTCAACAGCGAGCGGCTTTATCTCAACGGAAATTTCGTGGTCACCGCATCGGGCCCGAACCGGGCCGTTCTTCGCACGCAGGGCGCCCTCACAGACGCCATCGGTTTCGGTGGCAGAGGCGGAAACGTGCGCGTGATTGTCGAATTTCCCGCAGGCGTCCGCCCGCCGGGCGTCGGGGCGACATTTTCCCGCGATGCGCGGCGTCCGTTCCAGATCACGGATGTCCGGGAAGGGGACGGTCAGGTCAATGTCTATGTCCGGGAAGTTACCCGGCCTTGAGGCCCGCCTCAGGGCGGATATTGCGGACTCCGGGCCGATTCCATTCTCCCGCTTCATGGAGCAGGCGCTCTACGATCCGGAGGCAGGATATTACGCCTCGGGAAAGTGCGTGATCGGCAGGCACGGAGACTATTTTACGAATGTCAGCATCGGCCCGGTTTACGGCGAGATCCTGGCCGGTCAGTTTGTTGAGATGTGGCAGGCGCTTGATCGCCCGCCCGGCTTCACCCTCGTCGAACAGGGGGCAGGCGATGGCCAGCTCGCGAGCGACATCATCGATGCGCTTGTCTCCACTCCCCTGGCGGGGGTTCCGCTCATTCTTGTCGAGCCATCCCCTGCCCTTCGCGACGTGCAGGCCGCGAAACTCGCCGGCCGGGATGTTGTATGGGTTGCTGAAGCCGCCGCCCTTCCGGAGTTCTGCGGCGTCCATTACTCGAACGAGCTTTTTGATGCGTTCCCCATCCATCTTGTCCGCTCGACCGGCGAGGGATGGGCCGAGCTGCATGTGGATCATTCTGGCACGGCGTTTGTCTGGAGCGGAAAGCCGGTTGAAGGCGAACTCGCGGCGGTCACCGAAAAATTTCCCGTTCGCCCGAAAGGCTTCACGACCGAAGTTTGTCTCTCGCACCGTCCCCTTCTGCAAACGCTTGCCGCACGGATCTCCCGCGGGTTCCTTTTCGCCGTGGACTACGGCATGTCCCAGGAATCCCTCCTCGCCGAACATCGCACCGATGGAACGCTGAGCTGCTACCGGGGTCACCGGCGGGACTCGGAGCCGCTCGATTCTCCGGGCGACAAGGATCTCACCGCGCACGTGAATTTCTCTGCGCTCGCCCAAGATGCGGTCACGGCCGGATGGCAGTTCAGGCACTTGACCGACCAGCACCACTTTCTCGTCGGAGCTGCGACTGCCCTTCTCCTTTCGCTGGACGGCAGACCTCCGACCCCCGAAGCCGGAAAAAAGCTGCGCTCTCTCCGGACCCTCCTCCACCCCGAGGGCATGGGCCGCCAGTTTCACGCCATCCTTTTTTCCAAGGGGATTGCCGACGTTCACCTCTCAGGCTTCCAATACGCCGGAAAGCCCGGAATTTCGTGAGAGGCGGCGCGTTTTCTGCGCGGCTTTTTCCTGTCTATTTCTCAGGCTTCCAGCGCCTTTGAGATCCGCTCGCAGACGGTCTTCAGGGTCTTGACCCGCGCATACCATTTGAAGTTGGCGGGAATGACCGTCCACGGCGCCTGCTCGGTGTTCGTCTTTTCAAACATGTCCTCCGCCGCCTCGGTGTGCTCGTTCCAATGCCGGCGGTTCCGCCAGTCCTCATCGCTGATCTTCCAGTGCTTGTAAGGATCCGCCTCCCGGCGCTTGAACCGGCCGAGCTGCTCGTCCTTCGTGATGTGCAGGAAAAGCTTGATGAGGATCGCCCCGCCGTCCGTGAGCGATCGCTCGAATTCGTTGATCTCGCGGTAGGCCCGCTTCCATTCCTCCTCGGAACAAAACGCCTCGACCCGCTCGACAAGCACTCTCCCATACCAGGAACGGTCGAAGATCGCCATCTCCCCCTGGGCAGGCAGCTTGTTCCAGAACCTCCACATGTAATGGTGCCCGTATTCCTCCGGCGTCGGCTTCACAATGGAATAAACCCTCACCAGCCGCGGGTCCAACCGCTCGCCCACACGCTTGATCGCCCCGCCCTTCCCGGCTGCATCGGGACCTTCCATAACCAGGATCACCGAATTCTTCCTTTCGCGCAGCTGGAGCTGCATGTTCAGGAGCTGGAGCTGATACTGCTTGAGCTGCTTCTTGTAGTCCTCCTGTTCCAGGGATTTGGATTGGTCCAGCCCGTCGAGTGAAATG
>CAZSDC010000172.1:0-6998 GCA_964605515.1 uncultured Chthoniobacter sp. | reverse complement strand
TCCCGACAAACTCATATTTCGGCAGGCGGCAGGCCAGCAGGTAAACCGTCATCACCGCCCCCGCCGCATTTGCGAGCATCGTCGTGACGCCGGCAATCCAGCCCAGCGGCCAGGCGATCGAAGGATGCTCCACGGCGGTCGCCGACAGCCTGCCGGACAGTTTTTGCGCGATCGTCAGAGCCACCAGCGCGAGGACCATCCAGCCGATCAGCGGGCCGAAGACCCTGGCGGAGATGTGCGGCATCAGCAGCCAACCGGAGACAACCCCCAGGATCGCCGGGGGCAGCATTTTGACGAGGTGCCTCCAGACGGTAAAGCGCCGGAAGGCGCAGACCGCGAAGATGTCAGCAACGATCAGAAGCGGGAGCACCGCCCCGGTGGACTCCCGGGCCGGCATCACCTGGGCCATGAGAAGAACCGCGACCATGCCGACCCCTCCAAATCCGGTCTTGCTCAGGCCGATGCACACCGCCGCCCCATAAGCCAATGTCCATTGAAAGGAATTCAACATGGCGGCGTGTGCCTCAATGCGTTTCCTCCAGGCCGCTGGCCTTGGTCATAATTCAAACCTCATCTTCGCGGCGATCTTCTCTCCCAAGCAAACCAGCACGTCAATTTCCGATTTACGAGTTCTTGTCATGCGGAGCCGTCCGGTATTGATTGTCGCCCGATGAATCATTTCCTCTGCCAGCGCTGCACGAATTGCTGCCGGTGGCCGGGCTTTGTCAAGGTGGACAACAGCGATATCTCTGCAATCGCCACGCACCTCGAGATGGACGAACGGGAATTTGTGGAAAAATTCACCCGCTTGCGCCTTTCGCGGGACGGGCTCGCGCTGATCGACCAGCCGGACGGGGCCTGCGTCTTTCTCGAAGGCCGCGATTGCCGGATCCAGCCGGTGAAGCCGCGCCAGTGCACCGGATTTCCAAACACATGGAACTTCCCAGGCTGGCGGGATGTCTGCGAGGCGATCGAGGTTCCAACGACGACGAGCGAGAAACCCGGGGGTGCGTCGCAACAAATGGCGTGAATCCCTACCGGAACGTGTGGGAGCGGAAGATGCTGCGACGGCCTTCGCGGGACCACATGAGGGATTCCGCCGGGGCCACCGAGACAATGCGGTGGTGCTCGCCGAGCGTGCAATAGACCGCGCCCACGATGGCGGTAAATACCTCGGCAGGGATTTCATCGGATGGCGTTGGAGCCGCCTGCGGGGACGAGGCGGGAGCCGTTGATGGAGCCGGAGCCGGCTTGATTTCCGGGGCCGCCCGACCGCGCAGGCTGCGGACTTCAGCCCGCAGATCGGAGACAATTTTTGCAAGGATGAGCAGCCCCGCTGTAACGAGCAGGAGCACCGCAGTCTCAAACTTCACGATCTCTGCAACGGCGGCGAGGAGGATGTTCATGGAGCTCTCAGGAAAGCGTGACGATGGCCTGCCCTTCCTCGACGACATCGGCGGGGGCGACATGGATCGTAGCCACCGTGCCGTCCTGTTCGGCATAGACAAATGTGTTCATCTTCATGGCCTCGACAGTCGCGAGCTGGGTGCCTGAAGCCACCTTCTGTCCGACCTGGCAGTCGATTGAAACAATGCGCCCGGCGAGCGGGCTTGTCACGGCTCCGGATCCTGCGGGCACGGACGATGCCGCAGGCTTCGGGGCCGACGAGGGAGGAGGCGCAACACTGGTCTGCTGGAACACGGGCGCAGCCGGCTGGCTGGCTACCGGACTGCCCTGCTCATCAAGCGCTTCGACGACAACGTCGAAAACTTTTCCGTCAACGGTAATGCGTAGTTTTTTCATTTTGTATTATCCTTCAACTCCCTCCGGGTTTCGTCAAAGCGGAATGTTTCCGTGCTTTTTCGGCGGCCGGGTCTCGCGCTTGGAAAGCGTGTTCCGGAGCGCCATGGCCACCATCGCCCGCGTCTGGCCCGGACGGATCACATCGGTGATGATCCCCTTGCCCGCCGCCTGGTAGGGAGAGGCGAATTTTGCGCGGTAGTCGGCGATGAGCTTCGCTTCGCAGGAGGGGTCTTTATCGATCTCGCGCTTGTAGAGAATCTTGACGGCACCCTCAGCACCCATGACCGCGATTTCCGCCGTGGGCCAGGCAAAGACGAGGTCCGCGCCGAGATCCTGACTGCACATGGCGAGATAAGCTCCGCCGTAGGCTTTCCGCAGGATGACGGTGATCTTCGGCACAGTGGCCGCGCCGTAGGCAAAGAGCATCTTCGCACCGTGGCGGATGATGCCGCCGCGTTCCTGCGCGACGCCGGGAAGGAATCCACCGGTGTCCACAAGCGTCACGAGCGGGATGTTGAAGATGTTGCAAAACCGGATGAAGCGGGCCGCCTTGTCCGACGCGTCGATGTCGAGCGTGCCAGCCTTGAATTTCGGCTGGTTGCCGATAATGCCGACCACGATTCCCTGGATCCTGCCGAACCCGACCACGATATTTTTCGCAAAGTCCATCTGGACCTCGAAAAAGTCGGCGTTGTCAACGAGGCGGGCGATCACCGCCTTGATGTCGAGCGGGTTTTTTCCATCCTCCGGAATGAGATCATCCATCTCAGGATCCTCGTCCAGCACGAGCGGGACCGAGAGGTCGTGCGGGGGATCCATGATGTTGTTGGACGGGATGAATGAGAGGAGCTTCTGGACGATCGCGACCGCATGCGCGTCGCTGTCCGCGACAAAGTGGATGTTCCCGCTGATCGTGGCATGGGCGGCCGCGCTGCCGACTTCGGCCATCGTGCATTTCTGGCCGGTCGCGGCAAAGATGACCTCCGGGCCGGTGATGAACATGTTCGCCTGGTCCTTGACCATGACTTGAAAATCCGTGAGCGCCGGCGAGTAGGCTGCGCCGCCAGCGCATGGGCCCGCGATCACCGCAATCTGCGGCACCACACCGGAGAGGTACACGTTTTTGAAAAAAACCTTGCCGTAGCCGGAGAGCGACTCGACGCCCTCCTGGATGCGCGCTCCACCGGAGTCGTTGAAGCAGACGACCGGCATGCCCGACTGCTGGGCGAAATCCATAATGTCGCAAATCTTCTGCGCATGCATGCTGCCCAGCGATCCACCGGCGACCGTGAAGTCCTCGCTATACGCCGCCACGGGACGTCCGCCGACGTAGCCGGTGCCGGTCACCACGCCATCGGCAGGAAGCTCCTTTTTCTCCATGCCGAAGTTGTGGCAGGCATGCTTGGCGTGCATCCCGAACTCCATGAACGTCCCCTCCTGGAAGAGGTTGTCCAGGCGGTCGCGGGCGGTCATGAGACCCTTTTTCCGGCGGGCGTCGAGCTTGTCCTGGCCGCCCCCGGCGAGCACTTTTTCGCGGCGGGCTTCCAGCTCTTCGAGAAATTCTTTTTTAATGGCCATAAAATCAGTGTCCGCAGGAGCAGCCGCAGGAATGCGGTTTGGGTTGGCAGAGTTCGGTGAGGACCCCGAACGAGCTCTTCGGGTGAAGGAACGCGACCAGCTTTCCGCCGGCCCCGTCAATCGGAACCTCGTGGATCAGGCGCGTGCCGGCGTCCTTCGCCTGCGCGAGCTGGCCGGTGATGTCGGTTGTTGCAAACGCGATGTGGTGGATCCCCTCGCCTTTGGATTCAATAAACTTTGCGATCGTGCTTTCCGGGTCGGTCGGCTCAAGAAGCTCGATGTGCACCTCGCCGCACGGGAAAAATGCGGTCCTCACCTTCTGCGACGGGACTTCCTCGCGATGCTCGCACTTCAGTCCGAGTGTTTTCTCGTAGTAAGGCAGGGCGGCATCGATGGATTTCACCGCAATGCCCAAATGATCAATTTTCTGAATAGTAGCGCTCATAAAAGATGTATTATTAGTAAATCTAATATCTGCACTGCTGGCAAGAACATTTTGCCGGGCGGGGCATTTGTTCAACAGGATCGCTCATTCCGTGCGGGCTTCCGGGAATCAGATCGAACCGGCCGGCAGGTCGGCAGCCTCTGCACGCGGGTCGCGTGCACTCCTCTGCAGAGCGGCGTGGGCCCGGGCAACATGGATGTATTTTTCCGCCCAGGCGCGGAGGCCGGCGCGTTCTTCGGGGCGGAGCTGGCGGGTGACTTTAGCCGGAGCTCCCATGACCATCGAGCCGGCGGGGATTTTCGTGCGGGGGGTGACGACCGAACCGGCGGCGATGAGGCACTGATCGCCGATCTCCGCGCCGTCAAGCACGACAGCACGCATGCCGACAAGGCATTCGTCGCCCACCGTGCAGGCATGGACAATCGCCCCGTGGCCGATCGTGCAGTAGGCACCGACGATGGCCGGGAGGTCATCCGCGAGGTGGATGACTGAGCCGTCCTGGACGTTCGAGCCCTCGCCGATGAGGATCGACTCGATGTCGCCGCGCAGGACGCATCCGTAGAAAACGCTCGAGTCCTTTGCCAGCCGGACATCGCCCATGATCCGGGCGTCTGCGGCAACAAATGCGGCTTCGGAAAGCTGAGGTTCGCAGGAGAGGAATTTTTCTAGGCGGTCGTCGATGGTCATTTGAGGAGTTTGTTACGGGTGTCTTCTGGAAGTTTCGAGCTTGCGATCCAGGATCGGGCGGTCGTCGGGTCCTGGCGGATCCAGTCGCGGGCGATGCTTTCGGTCTGTTGAAGACGTTGCTTTTCGTCGGAGATCCCGGCCACCCACGTGAGCGCTGCTTCGGGGTCCTCCTGGGCAATTTTTCTGGAGAGAGCGCGGAGAGCGCCATCTTTGGATGGTCCCGCAGGCTGCCTGTCGAGCCATGCGGCGGCGGACTCGGAGTCCCTGGATGCCCAGTTGCTGACGACATTTTCCATGGGGGCAGCCCGCTCGGATTCAGGCATGGCTGCCACATATTTTGCCGCGGCGGCGGGGTCGGAGCCCGCCCACTGGGAGACGATCGAGCGGATGGCGTTCGTGCGTTCGCCCGGGTCGGCGAGGGTGGACGACCATTTGAGCGCGTCGTTCGGGGAAATCCTGCCCCAGCCCGAGGCGACAGACTGCACGACGCTCTTGCGTTCTTCGGAGGTCAGGTTGGGAAGAGCCCGGGCGGCCGCTTGGGGGTCTTCTCCACTCCATGTCGAGAAAACGGAGCTCATGCTGTTCGCTCGGGCCTCGCCGGGCGGGAGGCTGCGAACCCAGTCGAAGACTTCCTGCTTGTTTGTTGTGGAGGACATCCACTGCGAAGCGATCTGGCTGGCGACATTGGTGAACGTCCGCCCGGCTGGGAGTTGCATGGCAGCTGCCGCCGCTGCGGACGGGTTCTCCCTTGCCCAATTGGAAAAGACGCCGGAAACCGCCTGCTGGAACGTATCACCCGGCGGCACATGTTCCAGCACCGCTTGGAGAATATCCTTCCGGTTGGCATTCGGGTTCTGGCTTAAATTCTGGAGGATGTTTCCACGGATGCCGGCGTCCTCGATCGAGATGGCGTAGCTCAGAGCCGCCGGGAAATCGGTTCCTGCCCAGGCGTTGACGGCTGATGCGACAGCCTGGCTCCGCTGGGGAGTCTCGCCGATTGTGAGCGCGGCTTTGAGGGCCGACTGGGGATCGGACTGCGCCCAATTTTGGATGACCTGAACGCGCGGATCGCCGTAGGGGTTGCGGGAGTTTGATGCCGGCAGCGTGGCAGCATACGCCCACGCTGCCTTGGGATCCTGCTGGGCCAAGGTCGAGACGAGCGCCTGCCGGGCTTGTTCGGCCTGTCGTCCGCTCAGGCGTGCGACAGCGGCTTTTGCGGCTTCGGGATCTTTCTGTCCCCATTGATTGAAAATCATGAAAAGCGACGAGTCTCCCTCGCGGGCATTGGGAGATGCGGTGACGAGCGCGAGCGCGCGCTGCGGGTCTTTCTGGGCGAGGCCGGAGATCGCCATCGAGCGGATCTGCATTTTTAGCTGCGGTTCGGTCAGCGAATCCGCGAGGGCAATTGCCCGGTTGGGATCTTTGCCAACGATATTGGACATGACCGACATGATGGCATTCTGGCGCATCCCCGGCTGCTTGATGCCGAGCGCAAAGTTCCAAGCGCCTTGCGGATCGGCCTCCGCATACGCGCCGAGAACAAGAAAAAGCCCGGTTCCATTTTTTCCGGTCAAGTTGCCGGAACACATCTCCGCAGCGATGGCCGGCAGATCCGAAACTTTCAGGCGCTCCTGCAAATCGGCATATTTCCGCATGGCATTCACGCCGCCGAATCCCCCGGATTCCAAGCTGGCGAGTTCGGCGCGGAGCGTAGCGGCGGTAACGGGTGCACGCTTTTCGGGCTTGGCAGGATCGAGCTTCTGGTCCGGCGCGTTGTTTACGGATTCCTGCCCGGTGGCGGTGACGACTGCGCGTTCCTCTGTGACGCTGGAAACAGGGGAGGAGGCTGCCGGCACAGAGGATCGGCCGAGGAAGTAGCCGGCACCGCCACCGACCAGCCCGGAGAGAAGTGCGACAATGAGGAGTGTGGCGAATTTCTTCATAAAGTGGGAAGACCGGCTCCACCGAGCAGTTCCTCGGCGGCGAGAGAGGGGGCGAGCTGCCCGGAGAGGATTTCGCTCTCCAGCCTGGCGGAAAGCGCGGCGACGTGGGGATCGCTCAAAAACCGGACCCGCAGCTCCTGCTCGACGAGCGCCTGCCACCAAGAGATCGCCTGCTCGCGACGGCGGAGATCGAAATCTCCGTCCGCTTCGACGTGCTCGAAATACTTGTCCGTCGCACGCCAGACCTCCGCGACGCCGGATCGGGTGACGGACGAGGCGGCAAGAACCGGCGGCTTCCAGCCTTCGGTCGCCGGACTCAGAAATTGCATGACGCGCTCGAACTCCAACCGGGTGGCCTCCGCACGAATCCGGTTCTCTCCGTCCGCCTTGTTCACGAGCAGGATGTCCGCAATTTCAAATATCCCCTTCTTCATGCCCTGGAGCTCGTCACCGGCCCCGGCTATGAGGATGAGAAGGAAGCAGTCCACCATCGCGCGCACGGCGATCTCGCTCTGCCCGACACCCACGGTTTCGATGAGCAC
>CAZSDC010000171.1:0-7021 GCA_964605515.1 uncultured Chthoniobacter sp. | reverse complement strand
CATTCCAGGTCAGCGTCGAGGCGGGGCCGAACTGGTAGGAGAGACTGGTTTGGCCGGTGGGCAAAACGCGCGCCGGATTGGAATTCACCTGGGCGCCGCCGAGGAGGGTCCACTTGAAGCGCGGGTTGAAGACTTGTGTGAAGCCCACTTGCACGCCGTTTCCGAAGTTGTTGAGCCCGGAATTCCCGAAGATCGTGGGGGTTGCCAGATACTGGGCGGTGATGGTCGTCTTGGGGAGCAGGAGCCAGTTGAACGACTGCGTGATCGTGGACTGCCAGAACGACTGGTTGTTGGCCCCCTGCTGCTTGTCCCCTTGCTGATCGAAATAGTAATTTATCGTGCCGCTGTAACTGGTGACGGTGGAAAACTTTTCAGACCACTGATAGGCCGCCTGGAGGCTGGTGTTTGTGAAAAACATGCTTCCCGTGAACTGGTTGGCGAAGTTTGCGCCACCCCCGTTCTGCTGGGGCTGGAATCCGATCGCCGTATTGCCGCTGATGGTCAATCTCGGCGTGAGTAGGTAAACTGCCGAGAGGGTGAACCGTCCATTATACTGCACTCCTTGGGAAATATTGTAGTTGTAGGTGACTCCCGCGTTGAGGCTGGAGTTGAGTTGGAGTCTCGGGCCGCCGAACTTGTAGTTCACCTGGGCTTGCAAACTGGTGAACAAAGTCTGAGTCGGGTTGTCGTGGACCGCGTAGAAGTTGGTGTTGTAGCCTTCATTGACAGTAAGCAGGTAAGTGAACGGGCTCGATTCAAACATCCCGATCGGATTCAAGTTCGAGCTTGATCCGGATCCCTGTCCGCCGGATCCGCTCCCGTTGTCAACGAAGCTGCTGGATGGCGCTTGCGGGGATAAAAAGGAGCTGGGGACCTGAACCTGCTGTGCCGTCAAACTTCCGATGGCAGCAAGCGTTGCCAGCACAAATCCTGCGAGAGCCAGGGAAAAACGTCTGATATTTAAAATATTCATAATAAGTCAGGAGTTTTTTTAACCCCCGGTCCGGACTTGGCAACACATTTCAAGAAAAATATCCGTCAGCAATCAGCGGGGCACGGACGAGGATTTTGCTCTTTGCCGGAGGGCTTGGAGCCGCTGGGCGGAAAACTTGGTTCCGGGGATGGTGAGGCTGACCTGGTAGGCCCGGATGGCCTCGTCGGTTTTTCCCGCACCTTCGAGGAACAATGCGAAATACTCGTGGACAGCAGGGTTGCCGGGATCGAGGCGGATTGCTTCGATATGCGCAATTTCGGCAGCCCGGTTCTGCCGGAGACTGGCGAGGGAAATGGCAAGCATCAGGTGATTCCACCTCTCTTCCGGGTCGAATTCAGTCGAACTGCGAAGGTGGTAGGTCGAGAGGACAAAGTTTTCTCTTGGATTTTTTAAGGATGGAGCCGCTTGCATCTGTGCTTCGCCCAGAAGGCGATGGAGGCTTGCCAGCCGCGGAGCGGCATTCAGGCCCTGGCTGGACAGAGCATCTGCTGCGATCAAGTCATTTTGGATCAGCGCATTCTCAGCGCGGAGTCCACACCATTCTGCCTCGAAGTGGTGGAATAGCAGGAGCGACAGAAAAACTCCGAGGGCACAGGACAAGATTCCTGTCACCCACCGCGCGACACGCCGCTTACCAGTGTGACCCCATGGGGCAATTCCCGAATTGGCCAGGAGACCAGCGCATGCGGCGGCGAGAAGGGCATTGGCGGGGATCTGCATATTGAAATCAAAAAAGGAGTGTGCCGCAAAAGCCGCCAAGGCGCTCAATGCTCCAATGGCGAAGGCAGCGGAGTTGCTCTGCGGTCTGCTTGCCATCGCCATGCGCTGTCTCAGCGCGTCCACAAACCCATAGTAACCCGCCATCCAGTTGATGACGAAGGCCGCGGTGATCAAGACGAGTCCGATGAACCCGAAGTCCGCCAGCGTCTGCACCCAATCGTTATGGGCAAACGTGTCATCCGAATCCGAAGAGCAATCGCGCAGTTGCCGGGAAAGCCGGGTGAATGTGCCTGCACCGGTTCCGATGAGCGGTTCGAGTTGCGCCTGTCGGATAGCCGTCGTCCAGAGGTTCGTGCGGTAGGTATCCTCCGTAATCTGGCTCATTCTCGCTTGGGCGGAAATACTCTGCGAAAACAGGTAGTATCCCCCGCCCAAACCGGCGGCTAGGATAGCCAGGATCACCAAGAGGATCACCAACCTCCGGTCTCGTGCCCCGATACCAAGGGCCAGCAGGCTCAGGAACAAAAAGACGGCCAGCCCAGCGCCCAACCCAACCATTCCGCCACGGCTGAGGGTGAGGACCGTTCCCGTAACGCAGACAGCCGCCACATAGGCCAATACGATTTTTACCCAGACCTTGGATCTCCCGAGACACGCCATCCCCAGGGCGAGAAAAGTCATCCCATTCAGAAACCATGCGAGGTGGTTCGCGTTGATATAGATCCCATGGCCGCGGGAGCTGACTGCTGCTACCGGGTTGCTATACCAGGCCCGGATTTGCTCGCTGAACCATGGAAGCGGCCAGAAATAGCCGGGCTCGGAAAACTGGATGGCCGCGACAACAACCTGACCCAGGGCGGCGACCAGAAGCAGCGACACGAAAGTGTAACGAGCAGCCGGCGACGTCACCACGCAAGCACACAGACAGTAAACGACCAGGCAGGCCGTTACAAGAAAGGTATAGAAGAGGGCCAGATCTTGACCGTGAGTATGCAGTGACCTCCACAACAGAAACCCGCCTGCCGCAAAAGTGGCCGCCACCGCCTCCGGCCTGGGTGGAACCGCCCGCTTCCAAAACACAGCCGCCCCCCCGGGGATGCCCGCCACCGCCACGAGCGCATAGCATGGAAAGCTGAAGACGGTCCGCATCAGCCCGCCGTAAACGAATTGCGCCGCAATAATCGCGAGGGCGAGCAAGACGGCAACAAGGACGCGCATAAGATACAACACCATGCGCGACAATGCCCCTCCTGCTCAACTCCGAATATCCGCTGTCGCAAAACAGTTTTCCGGATAGAAGAGGAATCGGAAAATGGAGCTGACAGAAAAATTCCTCGTTTCGATGTGCGGGTGGCCGGTCTTCAAAGAGGCCCGGGCGATCCACGCCGCCGGACGGGTTTCGGAGGCGGCGTATGAGCCTCCCCTGCTGAAGGGGAAGGTGGAATCCCAGGGAAAAGCCTTCCTCTCAGGTCTGAGGATCCGCAACGCCATCGACGTGGAAAATCTGTGTCCGTGCAGGGATTCGAGGGTGCGCGGCATCATCTGCGCTCATGCCGTGGCGGTCGGCATCGAGGCCCTGCATCCTGCGGAAAGGCGACTGGTCCCGGTGGCGGTCCCCGTCCGGGCCAAGCAGAATTCCACGGCCGAGCAACCCGGTATCCATCTCAGCTTGGAAGGTTCCCTGCGGCATCTCGACGCGGAGATTTCGTTCAAGTATTCGCAATCCGACATGGTGAACCACACGGCGGAAGCCGCCGCGCTGCGCGAGCTGATCGCTTACGGGTTCGAAGACTTTCGTGGAAAGGCGGCGCTCAAGGGCGAGGCTGCGGTCGTCCGTTTTTTTTCATCCGCCCTCCCGCGCCTGCGCGAAAAATGGACCGTCCGCGAGGGCGAGCGGTTCCAGCATGTCACTCGCGACATCGTTCGCATCGAACCCCGCTTCGCCCTCAAGGAAAAAGACGACGGCTGGCTGGATTTTCACATTCATTTCACCGCCGGCAACGAGGCGGTTCTCTCGCACCAGGAAATCCAGCGGCTTCTGCAAAGCGGATCCCCGCAGCTCCGGCTCAAGGACGGGCGCGTGGCCGTGCCGGACGCGGGCCTTGCGGCGGATCTCGAAGAAGTTCTCCGTGACGCCGAGCCAAGGCAGGAACGCGGGGTCTTCCGGGTTCCGGGATTCCAGCGCGCCTACCTCGAGGCCTGCATCTCCGGATGGACTGGCGCTGTCAGTGGCACCGCCCAGGTCACGCCGCTGAAGCCCGGCGCGTTGCACGGGCTTCTCCGCCCATATCAAATCGACGGGGCGGGATGGCTTCTCTTTCTGGCTCAAAAAAATTCCGGCGGCCTGCTCGCCGACGAGATGGGGCTCGGCAAAACCATCCAGGCCCTCGCGATGATGGAATCGCATCCAGGCCCGCACCTCGTCGTCTGTCCGTCTTCGCTGGTCTGGAACTGGTGCCGTGAGGCGGAGAGGTTTGTGCCCGGCCTCAACGTCCTCGCGATCGAGGGCGCGGGGCGCGAGGAACTTTTTGGAAAAATCTCCTCCTCCGACATCGTCGTTACGAGCTACGCGCTGCTCCGGCGCGACATCGAGAAATACAACGGCCTCCACTTTTCCACCGTCGTGCTCGACGAGGCGCAGCACATCAAAAACCCTGACAGCCAGAACGCCAAGGCCGCCTGCGCGCTCGAGGCGGACGCGCGGTTCATCCTCACCGGAACCCCGCTTGAGAACTCGCTCCGCGATCTCTGGTCGCTGTTTGATTTTTTGCTGCCCGGCTACCTCGGGAACCGGAAAGATTTTCAGGATCGCTACGAAAAGCCGCTCCTCGAAGGCGAGCGCGGGCCGCTCTGGGACCGTCTCAACCGCCGGGTTCGCCCGTGGATGCTCCGCCGGAAAAAGTCCGACCTCCTCCCCGAACTCCCGGACAAAATCGAGCAGGTCGTCGAGGTCGAGCTCACGCCCGCACAGAAATCGGTTTACACCCAGCTCCAGATCGCAGCGCGCGCCGAGGTCGATGCCATGAAGGAATCCGGCGGAGCCGCCCGTATGCGCGTGCTCACCGCCCTGCTGCGTCTGCGCCAGGCCTGCTGCGACCTCCGCCTACTCGGAGGCGAAGCGACCGGCTCATCAGCCAAGCTGGACGCGCTGCTCGAACTCATCGGCGAGGCGGTCGACGGTGGGCACCGGGTGCTCGTCTTCAGCCAGTTCACCTCTATGCTCGATCTCATCGCCCCCGCTCTCGATGAAGCAGGATTTGCCTGGTGCCGGCTCGACGGCTCGACCAAAGACCGCGCCGCTGTCGTCGAAAAATTCCAGTCCGACCCCGCGATCCCGGTCTTCCTGATCAGCCTCAAAGCCGGCGGCACCGGACTCAACCTCACCGCCGCGGACACCGTCATCCACTTCGACCCATGGTGGAACCCCGCCGTCGAGGCCCAGGCCACCGACCGCGCCCACCGGATCGGTCAAACGAACGTCGTCACGTCGATCAAACTCATCGCCCGCGACACCGTCGAACACCGGGTCATCGCCATGCAGGAAAAAAAACGCGCCCTCATCTCCGGCCTCCTCGACGCCGAAACGCCCGCCCTCACCAGCGGGGATTGGGAGGAGTTGCTTGGATGAATATATTTGATCCCATGCTCGCCTGGAACCGGATTATCAGTGCTGTTCTGTGGGGCATCTGTGCCTTTTCAAGCGCGACAGCCAGCGCCCGGCTCGGAAACTGGCCGGAGTATGATCAGCTTGCAAAAGCGGATGTGGTCGCACTGTTCTCCGTCGATGGCGTGACCCCCGAATACGGGATATTCTCGGGGATCAACCTGAGAGTTTCTAAAACCGTTCCGGCTCCCCTCGTCCTGAAAGGCGAACAGAAGGCCCCCCTCGAATATAGCTCCGAAGAATTTCTGTTTCCCAAGGGAACCAGGACGCACATGGTTTTCCTTGGAGCCGACGCCGACGGGAAACTGGTCCCCGTGAACTGGATGTGCTCGACAATTTCCAGCACCTGCGAATTTGACCGGCTCGCAGCCGGTGCAGGCGACTGTTGGGATGTGTTGAGAAAAATGTTCCGGCAGGAAACCAATCCCGATCTTGCTTTGCTGCAGGCGCGGGTGATCGCGACCGGCCCGGCACTCTATGCGAAATCCTGCCTTGTTGATCCGCAAGCCGCTGATGGCGACGAGCTCTGGCTGGCCCATTTTCTTGTCTCGCTATATGCCGAAAGCGAGCAAGCGGTTGATCTTTCCCGAGGCCCCTTCCGCGACATTTCCAAAATCGGCGTCACGGACAAAGGCACTGGCGGGATGGCTTTCTGCGCCCGAGGCGCGATCGAAGGCTGGTTCTACCGGAATGCCTCCTCTGAAAACTCTTCCCAATTGTTGGATTTTATATTGCTTCAAAAAGGTTCATTCCAAGGGAACCTGCTCATCGCGATCGCAAAATTCGTGCCGGAAGCCAGGTTGCCGGACATCGCCCGACTGATGCGGAAATCCCGGCACAACTTGGTCCGATACGGGTGCTTTAAGGTGATCAACTACAGGCTGAATGGCGGACGCGGAATCTGCGGAATCGATGACTTCAGCAGGCATCCGGACCGGTATCTTGACCGGGCCGAACAACTGCTCAAGGCGAGGTGAAGTCCCGGGGAGGGGAATTGGTTATTCAATCATTTTCGCCCCGGCCCGTCACTCCGCATCGACCGTGTAGGTCCGGATCTTCTCGCTTTTGCCTTTGACGGCGATCTCGGCGACGGACTTGAACGGGAACCGGCTGCGTGTGGCGACGTAGGTGTATTCGCTCACGAGGATGTCGACATCCGGGTAGTCTCGCGTGGATTGTTCGAGCCGGGAGGCAAGGTTGACGGCGTCTCCGATGGCTGTGTATTCCATCCGCTTTTTCGAGCCGATATTGCCGACGACGGCGAGTCCGGTGTTGATGCCGATCCCGATTTCGAGCAGGGAGATCGTCCGCTCGGCGGCATCCTCGGAGGCGGCCCATCCGGATTTGAGGGCGGCGAGCGCGGTGCGCATGTCGATCGCGGCCTGCACCGCGTGCTCTTCTTGAAACTCATCGTCGCGCAGGGCGCCGAACAGTGCCATGAGCCCGTCGCCCATGAACTTGTTGAGGTGACCGTGATTCTTGAATATCGCCTCGATCATCTCCTCGAAATACTTATTGAGGAACGAGGCGATCTGCTCCGGGCTCGAGTGCTCGGAGAAATTCGTGAACCCTCGCACGTCCGCGAAGAGGATGGTCACTTTCTTGCGCTGGCTGAAGAGCTCGGTGGATTTTCCCGCCTGGAT
>CAZSDC010000170.1:0-7063 GCA_964605515.1 uncultured Chthoniobacter sp. | reverse complement strand
TTGGCCTGCTTCTCGCTGTCGCGCAAGGCGGCGGCTTTCTCAAAGTCCTGCGATTTGATGGCGGCCTCCTTTTCGAGGCGGATTCTTTCGATTTCCGCCTCCACGTCCTTCACGTTCGGAGGGCGGGACATGGCGGCGATACGGGCGCGGGAACCGGCCTCGTCCATGACATCGATGGCCTTGTCCGGCAGGAAGCGGCCGGTCAGGTAGCGGTCCGTGAGCTTTGCAGCCGCCTCAAGAGCCACGTCGAGGATTTTGGCCTTGTGATGGGCTTCGTATTTCGGGCGGATGCCCTTGAGGATGAGAATCGTTTCTTCGACTGAGGGCGCCTCCACCTTGACCGTCTGGAACCTGCGCTCGAGGGCCGCGTCTTTTTCGATGTATTTCCGATATTCGTTGAGCGTGGTGGCCCCGATGCACTGGAGTTCGCCACGGCTGAGGGCCGGCTTGATGATGTTCGAGGCATCCATTGCCCCCTCTGCGGATCCTGCGCCGACGATGGTGTGCAACTCGTCGATGAAGAGGATCACGTTTTTGTTGCGGCGGATTTCATCCATGACCGCTTTGATCCGCTCCTCGAACTGGCCGCGGTATTTTGTGCCGGCGACCATGAGGGCGAGGTCCAGTGTGATGACCTTTTTGTCATGGAGGAGCTCCGGGATATTGCCGGCGACAATTTCCTGCGCGAGGCCTTCTGCGATGGCTGTTTTTCCGACGCCTGCTTCCCCGATGAGGACGGGATTGTTCTTGGTGCGGCGGCAGAGAATCTGGATCACGCGTTCAATTTCGTCCGCCCGCCCGATAACCGGGTCGAGTTCGCCCTTCTTCGCGAGTTCGGTGAGATCGCGGCCGAAGGCGCGGAGCGCAGGCGTCTTACTGTCCTTTTTCCCACCGGCCTCGGCGGGAATGGTGTCTCCCTCTTCTTGCGGTGCAAAATTTGGATCGAGCTCCTTGAGGATCTCGTTGCGGGTGCGTTCGATATCGACTTCAAGATTTTTGAGGACCCGCGCGGCCACGCCTTCGCCCTCGCGGAGCAGGCCGAGGAGGATGTGTTCGGTCCCGACATATGAATGCTGAAGGCTTTTGGCTTCCTTGCCAGCGAGGGCAAGGACTTTCTTGACGCGCGGGGTGTAGGGAATATTTCCCACCATCTTCGTCTCCGGGCCCGAGCCGACCTGCTTCTCCACCTCCATGCGGACGGTCTCCAGATCGAGGCCCATTTTTTGGAGAACATTGACTGCGACCCCGTTGCCCAGCTTGATGAGGCCAAGGAGAAGGTGTTCGGTTCCCACGTAATTGTGGTTGAAGCGATCCGCCTCTTTGCGGGCAAGTGCGAGGACCTGTTGTGCGCGTGGAGTGAAGTTATTCATCATGTCTTTCTTCGGTGGCTTCCGGGGTTCTCGCTTTCAGAATTGCGATATCCGGTTCCGCCACCTGGTCCAATTTCGCGCGGATTATCGTTGCGCGCAAGGAGTCCCTTTCATCCGCCGACATTTTTTGTGTGCCCGCCCCCTTTTGGAGGTGGGCCGGCTGGGTCTCAATAAACAGCTCGTCCACGGGAAAGCGGCAGGCTTCCGGGAAAACCCCGAGGTCCACGCCCAATTTCAGCACTGAGAGGTAGTTCAGTGCTTCTTTTGAACTCATCGAATACGCATGGGAAAGCACGCCGTATGCGCGGCCGATCTGATCATAGAGGGTGACCGCCTTGCGTTGGGCGAGGAGCGCGCGGGCATTCTGCTCGTGCTCCAGGATCTGTTCGATCACCCGGTTGAGGCGCCCGATGATTTCGTCCTCCGTTTCCCCGAGGGTGGTTTGGTTCGAAACCTGGAAGAGGTTGCCCATCGCCTCGGTCCCTTCTCCGTGCAGGCCCCGGACAGCCAGGCCGATCTTGTTCACCGAGTTGACGATCTTGTTGATCTGCTCGCTCATGACGAGCCCTGGCAGATGGAGCATGGCCGAGGCCCTCATCCCGGTGCCGACATTGGTCGGGCAGGCGGTGAGGTAGCCGAGCCCGGCATCGAACGCAAAGTCGAGGACCTCTTCCAGCTCCGAGTCCACGCGGTTGATCATCGAGAAAACCTTGGTGAGCTGGAGCCCGCAGCAGATCGCCTGCATCCTGAGATGATCCTCTTCATTGATCATGACGCTCAGGGTTTGCGGAGAATTCATCACCACTGCGCTTCCCACGCCTTTTGCGGCATGTTCGCGGCTGATCAGATGCCGCTCGACGAGAACCTGCTTTTCCAACGGAGACAGGGCTTCGAGATTTTCCGAATAGGACTCCGCCATTTCGGGCAGGTGCTCCACAGCGTCCTTCACCAGTCGCATGACCTCGAGGCGTTCAGCTTTTTTTGCCCAGCCGGGGAATGGTTTCTCGCGGAGATTGCGGGCGAGTCGGACCCGGCTGCTCACGACGATGTTTCTGTGCGGTCCGTCCCCGGAAAGCCATTCCCCCGAACTCGCGATGATGCGGGAGAATTTCATGCGCCTGCTCCGGCCTCAATCCGGCGGATTTGATCGCGGAGATCCGCTGCCTGCTCGTATTCCTCCGCGGCGACCGCTTGGTTGAGGCGGTCATGAAGCGACTTCATCTTTTCGCTGTGCTCCCGGATTTTATGGAAGGCCGCCGGGGATTTTCCAGTGTGCGCGGTCCCCTTGTGCATATTTTTCAACATCGTCGAGAGCCCGTCGGAAAAAACCTCGTAGCAGGCGCTGCAGCCGAGACGGCCGGTCTTTTTGAAATCCGCCTGGGTGAACCCGCACACCTGGCATTTTTGAGATCCGGGATTTTTGTCGATCTCCTGAGCGGCTCCGAGCCCCATCAGTAGGTCCGCAAGAGCAAAGCCGGTCGGGTCGTTCACTCCCTTTTCCTTCGAGCAGGATTCGCAGAGGTTGACCTTCTGCATTTTCCCCTCAACGATTTGGGTGAGAAAGACGGTGGCTTCTTTGGACTGGCAGACATCGCACTGCATACTAATGATAAATCACAGTGCCTGAGGCCGCTGTCAACTCATGGAAATGGGCGATCAGGCGTTT
The DNA here is from genome assembly GCA_964605515.1 of uncultured Chthoniobacter sp. Taxonomy (GTDB): domain Bacteria; phylum Verrucomicrobiota; class Verrucomicrobiia; order Chthoniobacterales; family Terrimicrobiaceae; genus QYQL01. The sequence continues at coordinate 4,027 of CAZSDC010000170.1, read as the reverse complement.
GGTCACCGGTCCGGGCGAACCGGTTCCGATCACGCGGTTGTCCAAGCGCACGGCGGGAATCACCTCCGCAGCGGTGCCGGTGAGGAAGCATTCGTCGGCAGTGTAGATGTCGTAGCGGGTCATCTCCGGCTCGCTGATCGGGATGCCGAGGCCGGCGGCGATCTCGAACACGACCGCGCGGGTTACCCCGGCGAGAGCGCCCGAAGCGATCGGCGGGGTAAAGATCCGCCCGTTTTTCACCGTGAAGATATTGTCCCCGGTGCACTCGGCGACATAGCCCTGCTCGTTGAGCATGAGCCCTTCGCCCGCCCCGGCTTGCTGGGCCTCGATTTTGGCAAGAATGTTGTTGAGGTAGTTCAGGGATTTTACCATCGGGCTCAGTGCTCCGTGCGGGATTCTCCTCGTGGCGCAGGTGACGACGTGCAGGCCGTTTTCATACTTGTCAGGCGGGTAGAGCGTGATTTTCGAAGCGATGATGAAAACTGTGGCCTGCGGGCAGTTTGCCGGGTTCAGGCCCAGGTCGCCGACGCCGCGCGTCACCACCAGTCTCACGTATCCGTCGCGAAGTTCATTCCGCCGGATCGTCTCCAGAAGCGCTTCCGACAATGCGGCCGCACCCATCCCGACATCCAGACAGATCGCCTTTGCCGAATCGAACAGCCTGGCGATGTGCTCCTCGAGGCGGAAAACCCTCCCGTTGTAAAAACGGATCCCCTCGAAGACCCCGTCACCATAAAGTAAACCGTGGTCGAACACCGAAATCTTCGCGTTCTCTTTGTCGTAATATTGTCCGTCTATATAGATCTTCATGTGGAATCGTTCCGCGCGCCGGGTGGCGTGAGCGGGGAAGAGAATGCCCTGTCCCTTCGCGAATCTCAACTCTCTTTCTTCTGGTGCGCGATCCCTAAGTATCTCCGGTAAGTGCAAAAGCGGGAAGGAAGTGGCAGCGAAGCCGCGTCGGGTGGAGGTGTAATTATCGGAGGAGCGTCCTCATTTCCGGAAAGCCCCGCATTTTCATTGATTCAGATCATGTGTTTTTATTTTTTCTGCGGGTTGTTCTGGGTGACCGTTCCACTTCCGGTTATGAGTGTGGCTTCCATGCATCCGCTTCCCTCCTGGCGACTAATGGTCTGCAGCTTGTTTCTCGCTGTTTTGATGTGCCCGCTTTTCTGTCCGGGTAATGAAGCCGGACCGACGGACGACCAGATGGAATACGGGACGCGGTCGAAGGACGCGCGGTTTCTCCACGGGGTTGCCGCCGGGGTTACCAAAGATTTCAACGCGCCGTTCGACCTGCTGGCGCAAGGGCAGGCGTTACTCCAGAAGGAAACCGGGGTGAGGCTGTATTTCGATTATTACGGCGTCTTTCTCGGCAATCCGACCGGCGGGCTCTCGCAGTCGGTCGGGTATTCGCACGAGATCGTGGTCGGCGGGCATTTCGACCTGGAAAAAATCATCGGCTGGTCGGGTGCGACCCTCACTGCCTCGTTTGCCGAAGGGGCCGGGCATAATCTTTCTCAGAACATCGGCAACTACTTCGTCGTCTCCGAATCCTATGTGCAGGACGCCGGAGTGCTTTTTGACCTCTACCTCACGCAAAAGCTTTTTGACGACAAGCTCGACCTCCGGATCGGGCGCATGACCGCAGGGCAGATGTTCGCCACGCTGCCCGCGTTTGGTCTGCAGGTGAACGGCGGCATCAACGGGAACCCGAACAATTTCTTCAGCAACGCGCCGTTCCATGCGGGGATCACCGCGACAAACGCCGCGATGATCAAATACAAGCCGACCAAAGAGACCTACGCGTCCGCCGGGATCTTTCAGGCGACCCCGCGGCTCGGGATCTATGCCTACCATGGGGCGGATTTTTCGATCAGGCCCGGCGACGGGATCCTGATGATGTTTGAAGCCGGATGGAAGCCGGCGTTCGGGGCGACAAAATCCGGGCTGTCGAAGGACAAGGAGGTCGTGGAAACCCCCGGCCTGCCGGGCATCTACAAGCTCGGCGGATATTATTCCAACTACACCTTCAATCGATTCTCGGGCGGCCAGATCGCGGACGCCTACGGGTTCTACGGCATGGGCCAGCAGATGGTCTGGCGCTCGCAGAAAAACAAGAACGACAATTTTTCGGTGTGGGGCGGCGCCGTGTATTCGCCGCAGACCGACATCGCCAGCAACCCGTTCATGGGGATGGCGGGAACGATTTGGCAGGGGCTTGTTCCGGGCCGCGACCAGGACCAATGGCTCACCTGCTTCCTCATTGCCAATTACAGCAGCGCCTACGCAAACTCACTTTCGAACCCGGGCACGACGACCCCGACCTACGAGGCCGTGCTCGAAACGAGCTATGTCATCCAGCTCAATAAGTATTTGAGCGTCCAGCCCGACATCCAATACATCGTCCGCCCGAACGGATACGGCAACATCCCGAACGCGCTCGTCCTCGGGCTGCAAGCCGTCCTCAGCTTTTGACCGATTTATGAAAACCGCCCGCCTCCTCTGCCTCTGCGCTCTCGGCTGTGCAACCTTTCCCGGGCTGCGCGCGGGAACCGTCCCGGAACCCGCCGCGCTTCAAAAAGCCGTCGATGACGCCCACGCGAAGTTCAAGGACGAGAAGGGTGGCGCCAACGCGAGCTACATCCCGTATCTCGCCAAGGTTCCTTCAAACCTGTTCGGCGTGGTCATTGTCACGGTGGACGGCAAAGTTTATTCGGCGGGTGACGTGGATTACGCGTTCGCCATCGAATCTGTCTCGAAGCCGTTCACCGCCTCCTTGGTGATGAACGAATCCGGCCCGGAAACGATCCTGCAAAAGATCGGTGTCGAGCCGACCGGTTTGGCGTTCAACTCGGTGATCGCGATTGAACTCGAACCCAACCGCTCGGTCAACCCGTTCGTCAATGCCGGCGCGATGGCTGCGGTAAGCCTCGTGAAAGCGAAGAGCCCGCAGGAGAAATGGGGAAAGATCCTCGCGCAATACAGTAAGTTTGCGGGGGAAAAGCTCGCGATGAGCGACGAGGTCTACCAGTCCGAAGCCTCCTGCAACCAGCACAACCGCGGGATCGCGGAACTGCTCTTCAGCTACAACCGGCTCTATGCCGACCCGCTGGAAACCTGCGATGTTTACACCAAGCAGTGTTCGGTGCTGGTCACCGCGAAACAGCTCGCGGTCATGGGTGCCACAATCGCCAACGGCGGAGTGAACCCGATCACCAAGGAACGCTGCCTGGATGAGGCCGCCGTCCCGAAACTTCTCGCCGTGATGATGATGGCCGGTTTCTACGACGAGTCCGGCGCCTGGGCATGGAAATCCGGCCTTCCCTCGAAAACCGGTGTCGGCGGCGGCATCGTGAGCGTCGTCCCCGGCAAGATGGCGATCGTCGGGTTCGCGCCTCCGCTCGATGCGGCGGGCAACAGCGTCCGCGGTGCCAGCGCGATCCAGCAAATCGTCGCCGATCTCAATCTCAGCCTATTCAACACAAAATAATATGCCACTCTCCACTCCTCATCTTCCCGGCAGTCCCAACGACGACGTCTTCGCTTCCGACGACCTCGCAAGCGTCCTTCCGAAAAAACATTTTCCCCGGCACGAGCACGATGCGAAGCGGATATACCAGGCCGTCCGCGACGAGCTCCTCCTTGACGGCAACTCGCGACAGAACCTCGCCACGTTCTGCCAGACATGGGTCGAGCCCGAAATCCACCAGCTCCTCGACGAATGCATCGACAAGAACATGATCGACAAGGACGAGTATCCGCAGACCGCCGAGATCGAGAACCGGTGCGTGTCCATGATTGCGGACCTTTGGAACGCGCCGGACGTCGGCAATGCCATCGGCTGTTCGACCACAGGATCGAGCGAGGCGGCGATGCTCGGCGGGATGGCGCTGAAATGGCGCTGGCGCGCGAAGCGTCAGGCGGAAGGAAAACCGTCCGACAAGCCCAACATGATCTGCGGTCCGGTGCAGGTCTGCTGGCACAAGTTCGCCCGCTACTGGGACATCGAACTGCGCGAAATCCCGAT
>CAZSDC010000169.1:0-7064 GCA_964605515.1 uncultured Chthoniobacter sp. | reverse complement strand
ACTGCTCGCCTGCGGCCTCGGCAATTCCCGTGCCGCCGATGCTCATCCAGCCGCTTGTGGAGAACGCGATCAAGCATGGGGTGGATGATGACGGTCGTGTATCCGTAAAGGTGCTGGCCTTCGAAAATGCCGACGGGCTCTGCATTCTCGTGAAAAACACAGTGCCTGCTTCGGTGCTTCGTGTGGAGCAGTGGCGGGATGGGGTCGGGCTGGCCAGCGTGAAAAGGCGGGTGGAGGATGCCTGGGGCAGCCGGGCGACGCTCACATTTTCCAGAGAAGATCCAAACTGGCTTGTGGCCACCATTCTGATTTTTAACCCGGAAAAATCCCCGTGAAACAGCCCATATTGCGAATCTTTCGGCCGCCAGCGGGTTTTGCCTCCCGCACCAGATCACAGCGGATATGCCTTGGTCAGCCAATCCCGCTGGCTACCAAAATCTTTTGCAATCTGAACCGTTTCCCGATGATTTATCCGGGTATGAAGGGAGAAGCATGAAGATTCTCATCATGGATGACGAACCTCCGGCGAGGAGGGGGCTGCGCGAGGCGCTTCACAAGCTCGGTGTCACCGACGTGCGGGAAGCGTCCACCGTGGCGAAGGCACTTGAATCCATCAAAGAGGATCGCCCTGATTTGCTGATGCTCGACATCGAGATGCCACGGGCCGGAGGGTTCCAGCTCATCGAGACGCTTCCAGCGCAGGGAATCCCGGTCATCTTTGTCACCGCGCACACGGAGCATGCGGCGCGGGCGTTCGACGTGCGGGCGGTGGATTATTTGTTGAAGCCCGTGAACCCGCAGCGGCTTGTCGAGGCGCTCAAGCGGGTGGAGAAGAACGAAGCACCGAAGCCGTTTTCGGCAGACGACAGGGTTCTCTTCCGCGACGGCTCAACGAATCACTTTGTCCGCATCGGGGATATCCAGGTTTTGGAATCGAGCGGGGCCTACACGCGGATTATCCAGCCTGCGGGCAACATCACGATCACGGGCACGCTCACGAGCGTCATGGAGCGGCTCGACCCGGCGGTGTTCTTCCGCGCCAGCCGCGCCCAAGGAGTGAACCTCCACCACGTTTCCAAAGTGGACGAGGGCGTCAGCGGGAACATGCTCCTCCATCTCGACGGAGGGATGAAGGTCGAGGTGTCCCGGCGGCAGAGCGTGGAGTTCAGGAAACTGCGGGCGATTTGATTTCGGGCTCAAAACCGCCCCGAAAAGTACCCAAAACGGATTTTTGTGCGAGCGGTGATTTTGCGCGATGAGCGGCGCATGTCAGGAAGGCATCCGTCCGCAAACCCTGATGGCATAAGCCTCTGCGGCAAAAAGACAGTTGCGCAGCCGCGTTGGTTGGGCGTAATCCAGCCCCCATGAACGCAACACCCAACTCAACCAGGAAACACGGGACGTCGCTCATCGCCATGAGGGTTGTCCTCCACCTGCTCTGCATCGTGCGCAAGCCGTGGGATTTCGACGCAGTCCGCTTCCACACGCAAGGAATTCTCCGCGAACTTTAACACCATTATGACCGCAACACTCTCACCCAGTTCGTTCCGTGAACACGCACGTTCCGTCGTCAAGAATCCGCCGAAGCCAGGCGAGGAAAGGGAAGTATTGCCAGAGCCAGATGACTTTTCTGAGGATCCAGTAGCGCCCGAAAATGTGGCTCAGGATTCCGATGGTGATGCGCGGCCGGGCCTGAGCTTTTCAAAAGCGTTCGTGATCGTGCTCGCGATCCATCTTCTTGTCATCGGCGGGTTCTTCATTTTTGGTGCCGTGAAATCCATGAAGGTGCCGCTGTATGCCGGGGTCACGCCTACAAAGGAGACGGTGCAAAAGGACAAGAAGTGGCTTGCCGAGCATCCGTCATCACCAGAATCGCCGGCGAAAGGTGCAAAAACCGGCGCAGCCAATCCGAAGGAGGAGGCAGAGAATGACAAGCCCGCAGCCGCCCCGCATGTGGCCACCAGCAGTAAGAAGGAGCCAAAGCCTGTCGCTGCAAAAACGAAGCCAGTCTCCACCAAGGCTGTGGTCGCCGCGAAGACGGAGCCGCCGCCTGCCCCGGTCGTCTCCCAACCGGAAAGCGATACCCCACCGTGGATGGAGAGGGCCAAGGCCATGCTCGCGGCGAGTCCTCCTCCGCCCGCGCCTGCTAAATCACCGGTTGAGACGAAGGCGGAAACGCGCCGGGCAGTTCCTGTGGTAAACGAAGCCCCCGTTGTCACGACACCGGGCGCACCCGCCGAAGCCAGCATTCCAGGCGGAGAATACACGCTCGTATCGGGCGACACGCTCTATGCCGTTTCCCGAAAGGCCCATGTCTCTTACCAAGAGATTGCCGAGGCCAACGGAATCAAGGATCCGCGCCAGCTTCAGGTCGGACAGAAGCTCAAAATTCCGCCCGGCAAAATCACCTCACTGTGAAGGAGGTTCGGACGGGCGGCTCACACGTTCATTCCCGGATCCGGCTTTGAAAAACCTCGTAGATCCATTTGCGCGGCCCGGCGAACACGCATGTGACAGTCCGCGCGCCATGGAGCATTTCATACTCGAAGATCACACGATGCGATCCCACGCGCAAACGGTGAAAACCTTCCAATTCCTCGACTAGGGATTTGATGTCGCCGCGTTCGTTTGCAAGAGCTTTGATGGCGACGCGGAGCGCATGGCGCGGCTGCGGGGGAAGCTTCCGCAGGTAGTCGAGCACTTCCTCCGTCACCCGCACTGCGATCATAGCTGATCGAGAACCGACACATCGTGGCAAACACCCCGCCCCTCGCGGTGCTTGCGAATCGCGGCCATGGCTTTGGGATCCGCCAAAATCTCCATGGTCTCGGCAATTGCCTCCAAACGCTCCATAGACATCATCACGGCAACAGCCTTCCCCTGCTTCGTGATCGTTACCGGATGGTCGCAGGCTTCATGAACAACAGCCGAAAACTTCTGCTGGGCTGTCTTGATCGTGTAGGTATCGGCCATGCCTTGGAGTTGTCTTCCTTTTTTTTGAGAAAAGGAAGACTTTTTTGAGCCTACGGCGACAGCCAGGAAGATTCCTCCGACGGGACGGACTCGAGAAGTTTTTCCGGGACAAACGCAATTTCCGGCGAGCCTGTCTTAAGGACCGGCACCAGACCGTCCTGTTTCGATCCGAATTTCAGCCCGGCCACGAGTTGATTTCCCGCCAGGGTTTCGGGCGTATTTTCCGAGACCACCGCGAAAAACTCCACGGTCAGTGCGGGATGAGACAAGCCGGTCCGCTCCAATACTCCCACGGTTGCCGGCTCGAATTTCGTGGATTTCACCAACGCAAACGCATCCACCAATTTTTGTATGGCGGCGGCACTCGCCGGCTTCCCTCCGATCACCCAGCCGTCGCCTTTGCGTTTCAATTCAATCCCTGAGGAAGGCGTGGCCACGCGGATCATGTCCACGAGATCCAGATTAACGTGCGCCAGTGTGTTGTCGCGCAGGGATGACAGGTCGAAGGAGAGAATTTCTTGGATCGAAACTGGAAGCCGCACCGTCACGCCCCGCGGCTCCAGACGGGCGAATACCCCGCCGTGGGGACAGGCTGTGCCCACCCGGATCGTCTCGGGCGTGCTCCCGCCCTCGCCGTAGAGCTGGATGTCTGCGGTCGGTTCGGACAGCCCCGTGACCCCGGGGTCGGCGCTCGGCTCGAAGCCCTCTATCCGCATTTTTAGCAGCTTATCCAGCAAGGCATCGATCGCAGGCGAACTGCCCGGAGCGGAAAATGGCTTGATAATCTGCCAGCCAGAGGCTTCGCGCTTCAATTCGATTTCGCCGGCGGGACGGTTAATGGTAATCCTGTCCACCCGGTCCGGACGGAGCCGTGCAGGCATACGGTCGCGGAAGTCTTGCGGGGAACTGAGGATCAGGTTGATCAAACTGTCGGAAATAAGATAGATGTCCCTCGAATCCTCAAAGCGGACGTAGGACCGGCTCTCAACCGCCGCATCCTTCCCGATGAGCAGCGCAAGGTCCGAGTCGCCTTTGAAATCGAGTTGCACCCGGCTTTTTTTTAAGCCGTAAGCGGAAAGCTGATCGCGATCTTTGATTTCGCCGGCACCAATTCTGTCCAAAACCGGCGTGTTGAGAGCGGTCTCGATGATGCGCCGGACTGCATCGACGGAGGCGCGATCATGTGGGTCCGGCCCGAGATACCATCCGTCCTCGGTGCGCCGGAACTCAATGACATCGTCCCCGTTGGTAATCTTGATCAGGCTGATGTCATCCGGATCGAAGTCAAAAAGCGCCGACCCCACGTGCTTCGGTCTGTGGGTTTTTGACGGCGCGAAAATCACCACGCAAACGACTACGGCTACAGCTGCTGCGATCAGGAAACCCGTCGCCCAGCGGTTCATGTCCTTCGCCTCCACCAGACAAGAAGACCGGCCAGAGCGGAGAGCCCGGGCAGAACGACCATCGTGAACAGCGCGATGCGGCCGAGTTGATCGTCGGTGAGGTTGAGAGCGAAGTGCGTCACCGACTTCGCCGTTACCCCGGAGAGCTTCCCGCGGTCCAGCAGAGAGTTGATCGCGGACAGCATGAAATCCATACCCTGGGGAGTGGCGGAGGCATCGAACGCGAATTGCGAGCTTCCCACAACGATGAGACGCGAAGTTTGGACCTCGACGCGGTCGTCCTCGACCCCGCCGCGGTCCGCAGAGGCCGCCACGTAAAGGGGTTGGCCGTGATCAATACCATCGTCATAATGCACCCCCTGGGGCTGGTTTGGTGCATATTTGGTTTCTCCCCAGAACTCTTCGGCGGCTTGGATCAGCGGGCGGAGGCGGAGCTTCTGCTTTTCCGCAAGAGCCTGGTCCAGCGAGAGGGATTGGGTTGCGCCGGCAAAGAGGATCGTCGTCCCCTCCAGCCTGCGGGTGAATTCCGTGGTCGGCAAAATCTCACCGGTCACCTCCCTCAATATCCCTATCGTAAACGGGAGTTTGATCGTCCGGAGAACCCGGTCATCCTGTGGAACGATCCCGTTTGCTGCAAGAACGGAAGCCAGACGGGGCGTCTTGGCATCCGGATCCAGGAGAACGAGCAACCTTCCGCGAACCCTGAGCCATGCCGAAAGAATCGCCGTCTCCCTCTCATCCAGATCGAATTTCGGCGACAGGATCACGAGCGTCGCGGCATCGGCGGGAATCACATCGGATGAGGCCAGGGAGAGCACATCCACCTTCGCGTTCTGTTTCTGAATATAGTCGGAAAGAACACCCACGGGAGAGGCAGGTCCCAACGAGGGCTCCCCGTGCCCCTGCAGAAAATACACCACCTGCGACTCCGGGCGAAGCAACGCGATCAGGGCTCCGGTCAAAACCTGCTCGCCACGGAAAGCAGTCAAGCGCGGGGCTTCTCCCTGCGCGACGGAACCCATGTCAAATTCCGCCATCTCCCCGATATTCAGGAAACGGGTGCGCCCGTCGTTGTCCAGAATGATGAGGCTGTCGGCATTGGTGAATTTGTATTTCCCCTGCAGTTCCCGCATGCGTGCGAGGTCGCGCGTGGGGTCGATATACTCGATCACCACCCGCTCGCGGCCGGAATACTGGATCTCCGCGAGAAGGCTCCGCACGTCCCCGAGGATCTGGGTTACGGGCGACAGGAAAGTCGGGGAGGAGATCACGATGAGACTCACCGGTTTTTTGAATTCCCGGATGACCCGCCGGGTCTGGGCGGAAAGAGCGAACTTCTGCGACCTCGAACAATCAACCCGCAGGTAGTATTGGGAACCGAGGAAGTTCACTCCCGCGAACACAACCAGCATCGCGAGCACTTGAAGCCCGATGCCGATCCGGATGCTTGTGCGGGGAATGCGGGTCATGATTTCCATCGCCGGTATTTGAAGACGTGGAACGTGATGAACAGAATCAGAGCGGTCGAACTCAGATAAAAAACGACCGGCCTCGTGTCAAAGATTCCCCGGGAAAAATCCATCATGTGCTGGATGGGAGAAAAATAGCAGATCACCTCCCGGACGAATGGCCCGGTGGCAGGCAGAAACATCGAGAGAAGCCCGAGAAAGAAAAGCGCCAGGATCCCTGCGAAGGCGATCACAGCAGCGACGATCTGGTTGTCCGTGAGAGCCGAGGCCAGACACCCGACGGCCGTGTAGAGCATGCCGATCAGGATGAGCATCGAATACGCTCCGAGATAAGAACCCGCAGCACCAGCCGCGCTCATCGCCGTGATCCCTTGGAAGGCAAAAAAGTAAAGAAGGCTCGGAACCCAGAGGATCAGGTAAAAAAATAGAGCTCCGAAATACTTGGCGAAAACCACCTGCCCGTCCCGCACGGGAGCGGTCATCAGTGTTTCGATCGTTCCCAGCTTTGCCTCCTCCGCAAATACCCGCATGGTGACCAGCGGGAAAACCAGGAGAAATGCGAACCAGAAATACACCGTGTTGAAAAACGCCTCCACCATCGTCGTCGAACTGGCGGACTTGTTCAGCAGGGAAACCCCCGCATGGAAGTTGAAACCGGTGATCAGCAGGAAAAAAAACAGGACGACATAGGCGAGCGGCTGGTGGAATGCGCTGCCAAGTTCACGGCCGAGGAGTGTGAGGAATCGTCTCATGGGTCAGTTGTCCTCCGAGTGCGTGACCTCCGCAAACACCTGCTCCAGCGAGACCGCCGACCGGCTGATCTCGCGGACCGGCCACTTCGACGCCACGGCATGTTCGTAAAGCGCCTCTCGCGGATCCGCCCCCGGATTGGCTTGAATCGTGAAAATCGTCCAGGCTCCGTCGGCACGGACGGAGACGGAACCCACCCCGACCACCCGCCGGATCCCAGCAGCCGCCGCCTGCGGCTCGGGCACGCGCGCCTCCAAAAATATATGCCCGGCGACTCCGAGCCTGGCCCGCAGGTTCTGCGGACTGTCGAGCGCCTCGATCCTGCCCTTGTTGATGATGATTACCCTCGAGCAAAGCATCTCGACTTCGGAAAGAATGTGGGTGGAGAGAAGGATGGTATGGTGGCGTTTCAAGTTGCGGATCAGATCCCGCACCAGCCGGATCTGGTTCGGGTCCAGCCCGATCGTCG
>CAZSDC010000168.1:0-7089 GCA_964605515.1 uncultured Chthoniobacter sp. | reverse complement strand
TGGAGATGGACCGCCCAACCAATGCCAGGCTCAGGGAACTCGGTGGCCGCCTGCACTTCTACAAGGGGCTCCCGCAGATGTTCGAGGATTTCCGCAGCGGTCTCCTGAGCGCGGAACACGAGGCGCACGGAATCAATGTCGAGCACTACATCGTCTCCTCCGGGCTGAAAACCCTGATCGAAGGCAGCCGGCTGGCTCCCTACATCCGTAAGATCTTCGGATGCGAATTCGCCACCGACGAACTCGATAGAATCACCTTCCCGAAGCGCGTCATCAGCCACACACAAAAGACGCAATTTCTTTTCCGCATCAACAAGGGGATGCTGGAAATGGATGAGGATGTGAACGACCACATGGCTCCGGAGCTGCGCCCGATCCCATTCGAGAATATGGTCTATGTCGGTGACGGCCCCACCGATGTGCCGTGCTTCACTGTCATGCGCAGGAACGGAGGGCAGGCTATTGCGGTTTACAATCCGGACGATCCGAGCCGCGCAAGCTTCAAAAAATGCTACCAGCTCTGCACCCACGCGGACCGGGTGAAGAATATCGCGCCGTCCGACTTCACCCAGGGCAGCCACCTCAGGCTGCTGCTCGAGGAGATGGTGCAGGAGATTGCCGGGCGGATCGTCCAACGCCGTCGGGATGACATCGAGGCAGGGACGGTAAAAGCCCCGAAATACTGACATGAAGATCCAGAGGTATCTTGATCCGCGGGGGCGCACCGGGTTTTCCTGCCTCCTGCCGGACGGGAGTTCCGAAAAGCTGACGGGGGACCTGCAGAACGGGTTTGTCCGGACCGGCGAACGGGCGGACGTCGTCAAGCTTCTTGCCCCGGTGGTCCCGGCCGCAGTTTTTTGTGCTGGCTTGAATTACCGGAAGCATGCGGAGGAAACCGGCGCGCGCCTTCCGCAATTCCCCGTGCTTTTTATGAAGGCTCCGTCGGCCGTTCAAAATCCAGGCGATCCGATCCTCATCCCATCGAGGCTGGCGAGCCATGAGGTGGATTACGAGTGCGAGCTGGCGGTGGTGATCGGAAGGCCCGCGAAGAATGTTTCCAAGGCGGAGGCGCTTGACTACGTGGCCGGCTATGCCTGCGCCAACGACGTGAGCGCCCGCGACTGGCAGGTCCGGTTCGGGGGGAGCCAATGGTGCCGGGGAAAAACATTCGACACGTTTCTCCCGCTCGGCCCCTGCCTCGTGACACCGGATGAGATTCCGGATCCCAACTCGCTCGCGATCCGCACGATCCTCAACGGGGTGACGATGCAGGAGGAGAACACAGCGGATATGATTTTTGATGTGCCCGCGCTGATCGAGTTTTTCAGCGGCAGCACCACACTGCTTCCAGGAACTGTTATCCTGACCGGGACTCCCAGCGGAGTCGGCATGGCCAGAAAACCTCCCGTCTGGCTCAAATCCGGCGATTCGGTCACAATCGAGATCGAGAAAATCGGCCGCCTCACGAACCCGGTGGAGATCGAGTCCTGAGGTCAATCCCCCGCTCAAGAATCACCCGAATGGTTGCGGTCGCATTGGAGGGACATCGTCCTCGATGTTCATCGATGCCGTGCGGTCACCGGTGACGGCGACCCACCAAGATGCGCCGCAGGTTACGTCTGCAGACAGAGGTCCACGCCTGCTGCCCGCGCTGCCGCAACCAACGCGAGATCCTTGGTTGCCAGGGGAAGCCCTCGGCGCAGGGCGAGTTCGAGATATGACGCGTCGTAGGTGGAAAGACCATATTGGACTGCGAGATCGAGGGTTTTGTTCCATGCCTGCGGAATGGTTTGCTCGTCCACGAAAATATCATAGACGAGGAGCCGGGAGAAAAACGATTCCATGCCGGCCTGGTCCATCCGCCCCCGTCTCTGCGCTCCCACCATGACATTGCCCAATTCCAGATGCCAGAGCGCTGGAACCCACGCCGTAGCCCCCGCTGAGAGATCCTCCAGCAAGCGGTCCGTGGCTGACGTCGCTTCGTCTCCAAACACCCAAGGCAGCGTGGCTGAGCAATCAAGGACGAACGAGTTCGTCACGCCCGCCCCTCCTCGCGGAGTGCGTGGGAGTCAAGGCCGTTGAACGAGTAGCGTGTGCGGAGGTGCCGCAGCGCCTCAGTGGCCTCCCGGCGCCGTTTCGCCAAGTCAGCGGTGAACCCAACCAACTGGGCAATAGGCCGATCGTGCTTCGTTATTGTAAAAATCGCACCTCGATTCGCCCGTTCCAACAGCTCACCAAGCTTCGTCTTCGCCTCAAAGGCACCGATTTCAATCGAAGAGGATTTCATATAAAAAAACTAGTCGGTCAGTCTGGTCTGTCAAGATGAAGTCGCCATCCGTGCTGGTCCGAATTCTCCGCCGAAGAGGGCGCCGGATGTTGACAAGCGACCGGGCGGCGCATAATGGAGGACAAAGGCGGCCAAGCGGGACTACTGTCTCTCCAATTTCTCAAGCCGGGCATCCGCTTTCGCGTGGAGTTCGCCACGGGATTTTTTCCAGAGCCGGAAGCCCCCCGCCGCGAGAGCTGCCATTGGAAAGATCCACGCCCACCAGGGCATAGAGAACTCCCTCATGGGTTGAGTTGAAATCTGAAAGGCTGGTGAGGGAGGGCTGGGATTTCCACTTTCATCCAGAGTCACGATGCGGATCGTCCAGAACGCGTTCGCAGGCAGCCGCTCGAACCGGGCGACGGCGGTTCCACCCGCGATCGTAATTTTGGTTTCCGGCCAAGGAACCCAATCGACGATGACCTGCCCATTCTTGCCTCCTGAGATCTGTCGCCGCTGGATCTTGAACCCCGAGGTTTTTGGAGAGGACAGTTCCCAACTGATGACAATTTCATGATTAGTGGATTCGAGCAGGTTAACGGTTTCCACGCGTGGAATCTTTCCGGATGGCGGCTGTGTGGTCGGGCTTGGCACCGGGCTGGGTGGGAGGCTGAGGAAGTTCTCCACCGGAACAGCGGACCGGTTTTCGGTCGCGGCCGGGGCTTCGATGGTGATGTCCACGGGTTTGCATGCCGGAGATTGGATCCGGATTGTTTGATGGAAGGAGCCGGGCTTCAAACGTTCCGCCTGAACCTCGAAAGCCTGCTCGCCACCTCCAGCTAGGATGATGTTCGAGGGATCTGGAACGATATGGATATCCAGGGGCGCAATGATTTGTAGCGATGCGTTTGCCCCGCCGATATTTCTTACAAGGATGCGGCCTGTGAGTGTGCGACTGTTCTCGGTGGCTCCCAGCTTGAGCCCCTGTTCAGGGCTGACACTCAATTTGGCCGGAGCCGGGAAGATTCTTATCGGGACTTTGCTTTTGAAGTTCCCGCTGCGAATCTCCGCCTCCCCCTCATACTTTAGGGACATGGGAGCGGAGATTTCAATTTTCATCACCAAGGCTCCATTGGCTGGCAGGGTGACTTCTCTGTCAGCTTTCAAGAATTCCGGCCACTCCACCTTCAATGTGCGTTCGATCGGGGAGTTGTTTGTGAAAGTGATCGACGCCCTCCCCGTCTCCCGGTCCTTGGGCGCAACAACCAGCCCTTCCTGCGGCCAGGAGACCGGGGCGACGCCAGATCCTCGAACCAGCACTACGGATTTTGGATCCGGACCGATTGGAATCTTGTCAATAAAGTCGCGCTCCTCCAGCGGTTCGAAGACGAGCGGGACGGTCGATGCCACGCCCGCAGGCAGGCGATATTCCCCGGATTTTCCGGTGTGCCACGGGGAATTCGGACGGATTGTTCCTGCCGCTAAACCTCCCCCCACATTTTGTAACTCCATGAGCCGTTCCTCCTTCTCCCCAAGGAATACTTTGCCAAATTCGATTTCACTCGGATGTTCCAAAATCGGCGGCCTCTCGACGAGTTGGATCCAAACCGTCGCCGGGGCGGAAACAGGCGAGTCCACCGATTGGGCGGCAAAAGAAAAGAAATCGTCGCCCGGCCCCGCTTTGGCATCTGGCGTGTAAAGCAAGGCGGCCGAGTTCCGGCCTGTGCGACGCAAGCCGCTCAGTTTGCCATGCTTCGGTTCCTTGCGAATCAAAAATGAGAGTGGTTCCGCGACGCGTCCGACAATTTGCAGGGAAACCTCTGCGGGCGTGTCAATAAAGACCGTCGCCGCTCCCGTCTTTGCCATCGGCGGGGGAGTCGGGATTTCGTCCTTCTCCTTCGAAAATGCCGGGGAACTGCAAAGCAATGCTGCCGCAATAAACAGCAGAGGCGGACGGTATTTTTTTGAGTTCATCGGACGAATCCAATACAACCACGATTCACGCAATGCTCAAGACCGCCGATCAAGAACGAGGTTGATCGGCTCAAGGCCGCGCAGCCCTGCAGGCAATGCTTGGCTCACTTCGCCCCGACCACATCATCCATCGAGCGAATCGATCCGTCGGTGAAGCAAATATGGGCACCTCGACCGTGAATGTTGCCGATCTCGACGAGCCACGGCTGGGTGCTCCATTTATAAGGTGTGGAAGGCTTTTCATCGAACGACGTCGGAGTGTAGTGGATCTTCGGCCGCCCGTTGGGGTTTTTGCTGGAAATCTGACTTCGGATCACCGGGCACTGCCAGACGTCCTGTGTCCCCCCGTAGTTTTTCAACTCGTTCAGCCACCAGTCTTCGTAGGCTGAGTCATCATCCGATGAAGCGATATCAATCGCTTCAGGCACTTGAGGCCAGTGCCCCACATCCGAAATATAGGAGTCCAATGACACGTGCAAAGACCGCATGTTTCCCACGCATTTCGCGCCTGCAGCCAGAGCAAGGATTCTTGGCCAACCAGTGATTGTTAACGTAACCAAAATGCTCAGAATGGCCATGCTCGCAAGCAACTCGACCAGCGTGAATCCGAAGATGCCCCCGGCCGGTTTTCTGTGCTGCTGAAATTGCCGGTCAATCACCGTTTTTCTGAAAAACGCCCGAGAATCAGAGGTCTGAGATAACCCCCCGGTCAACAAACAAACGATGTTTCTTGATCTGCTTTCCAAGAGTATTCCTGTTGGAGGTTGCAGCGTCTGGGCCCGGCGAAATTCGAAAAACAAGATCGAGTCCGCCGCTCCGCCTCGGCATCAGGTTCCGGTGTTGGCCCGGACGCCCTTCACCTTGAAGGAGGCATCGATTGTCGGCGTTGTAACTCCTGTGGTGGTCGAGGAGGAACTCGTGGCGGTCGGTCCTGATTGAATGGTGACTCCGGTCAGAGAGCTGTCACTGCTGGAAGTGGTGTTAGAAGATGAGCTCGAACTGTTCACGTTGGTATTGGTGAAAACCCCAGAAAGCACGCCGGACCCCTTGAAGCTGCCAGTGGGAGAATTGTTATTCAATTTCGCATCAAAATAGCCCGATGGATTGGCAAGAGCTGCCAGTGTGTTCGATGTGCTGGAGGTGGAGGTGCTGCTGGAGGTGCCGGAGGAGTTGGAAGTGAAGGCTGGTGTGCCTGGAGCCACTACAACGATCGATAGAGAATCAGTGGAATTGCTGGAAGTCGTGGTGTTGCCGGAAGTGGTGCGAGTTTTGGGACCAAGGGCTGAGGTTTCCAAAACGCCGGAAATGTTTCCATCGTTGATCGCCGCATCGGTAAAACCGGCAAAAATCTCGCCCTGATAAAAAATGACCCACTTATTTTGTGATGCCGTGGTCGTCTGAACTCCTCCGCTGTAGGCGAAGGTGATAATACCACTCAAGTTGCTGCCCCTTGCAGACGCTTGATAGGCACCATTCACGCCACTCTGCAAAGGCGACCCGTTTGTGAAAGGCGGAGGGCCACCAAAAGATCCGGCCTGAGCGGATGCGGCGGCAAAGGCGAGAAGGAGGAATGCGATAGAGCGCTTCATAGGACTTGGTTGCTACCGGACCGACCATCGGTTGGCAAGCACAAATTTCCGGGGAACACGTGCCGCTCCGGCTCTCTCCCCAACGCGCTGCACGCGCAGGAAATCCTGGAGGGCCAATCATCATGGACACGGGACTGGGCTCTGGTAAAACTGTGCGCTTATGGACTGGATCACGGACCCCGGGTTATGGATCGCGTTTCTGACGCTGTGCGCGCTTGAGATCGTGCTCGGCATTGACAACGTCATCTTCATTTCGATCCTGGCGGGGAAGGTGCCAAAGCACCAGCAGGACAAAGCCCGGTTGATCGGGCTCGGGCTGGCGATGGTCATGCGGATTCTCCTGCTGTTGACGATCTCCTGGATGGCCGGGCTGACGAAGCCGTTGTTCACAGTGATCGGGCACGGGCTGAGCGGGCGGGATTTGATCCTCGTTCTCGGCGGGCTCTTCCTCGTGGCGAAGAGCACGACTGAAATTCATGGCAAGTTGGAGGGCGATGAAGGTCACGGGCCCGGTGCCGGAGCCTCGTCGTTCGCGGCGGTGCTTGTTCAGATCATGCTGCTCGACATCGTGTTTTCCCTGGACTCCGTGATCACGGCGGTCGGCATGGTGAACAACATCCCGGTCATGATCGCGGCGGTTGTGATCTCGGTGGTTTTCATGATGTTCTTTTCCGGGCCGATCAGCCGGTTCGTCGACGAGCATCCGACGATCAAGATGCTGGCGCTGAGTTTTCTGCTGCTCATCGGAATGACGCTGATCGCCGATGGGTTCGGCCAGCATGTCTCGAAGGGCTATATCTATTTTGCGATGGGGTTCTCGGTGTTCGTGGAATTGCTGAACCTGAAGCTGATCAAGAAAGCGCAGAAGCCGGTGAAATTTCACCAGCCATACGCAGGGGAAGGCTGATCCATGCATGTCTTTCTCCGCGTCCTGCCCTACGTGAGGCGATATCCTTTGCTGGCGTTTGCCACGTTGGGATGCGCCGTGCTCGGGACGCTGATGGTGGTGATCTTTCCAGCGGTGACCCAGAGGATCGTGGATGACGTGATCCGGGGAAACCAGCCCGGGCTTTTAATGCCGTTGCTCGGGGTGGGATTGGCTGCGTTTTTCCTTCAGGAGCTTCTCGACAGCCTGAGGATCATGTTCAACAACCACTTCGAGCAAAAAGTGATTTGCGACCTGCGCAGCGAGCTCTACGGCCATATCCAGAAGCTTCCGCTGCCGTGGTTCGACAACCGCGCGACCGGGGACATCATGAC
>CAZSDC010000167.1:0-7098 GCA_964605515.1 uncultured Chthoniobacter sp. | reverse complement strand
GCGGGGAAGCCGGTCACGTTTGCCGAGGCCGAGACCGAGCGCGCGCGCCTGACCTTCCGCTTCGCCGCAGCTCTGGCGCTTTCCGATGAAGGCCATGGGCTTGCGATGGACGCCAGCGCGCCGGGCGTCGGGCATTTCGGCCTGGTCAGGCGCTTCCCGATCGGAGTGATCCTCGGCATCACGCCGTTCAATTTCCCACTCAATCTCGTCGCCCACAAAGTCGCCCCTTGCCTCGCGACCGGGAACACCATGGTCCTCAAACCCTCCCCGAAAACTCCGCTCTCCAGCCTCCTGCTCGCGGAGGTTCTCGATGCCGCCGGTGTCCCGCCAGGCCAGATCAATGTCGTCCTCTTCGATCACGAGCATATCCCACGGCTTCTCGTGGACCCGCGGATCAAGATGGTCAGTTTCACCGGCAGCGCGCCGGTCGGATGGAGCCTGAAATCGCAGGCTGCAAAGAAAAAAATCGCCCTCGAACTCGGCGGCAACGCGGCAGTCGTCGTCGAGCCGGACTGCAACTGGCGGGCCGCAATTCCGAAGATCGCGGCTGCTGCCTTCAGCTACGCCGGGCAGTCGTGCATCAGCGTCCAGCGGATCCTTGTCCACAAGGACATCCACACCGGGTTCCGCGAGGCGCTTGTCGCCTGCACCAACGAAAAAATCCCGGCTGGCGACCCCTCGGACAAATCCACCGTCGTCGGACCGATGATCGATGCCGGCGCACGCGAAAAAATCCTCGATTGGATCAAGGAGGCGGAAGCCCGTGGCGCCCGCCTGCTCACGCCCTTGCGCATCGAAGGCCGTTCCCTGCTCGGTCCGGTCCTCCTCGAAAATGTTCCTGCGGACTGCTCCGTGCTCTGCCAGGAAGCGTTCGCCCCGCTCGCCGTCCTCCAAAGCTATGACTCGTTCCCGGACGCCCTCGCGATGGTCAACGACTCCGCGTTCGGGCTCCAGGCCGGGGTCTTCACCGGCGACATCCGCAAGGCGCTGCTCGCTTTTGAAGAGCTCGAAGTCGGCGGCGTCCTCATCGGCCAAGTCCCTACATTCCGCGTCGAGAACATGCCCTACGGTGGCGTCAAGGAAAGCGGCTTCGGCCGCGAGGGCGTCCGCTACGCGATGGATGAAATGACCGAACCCCGCTGCCTAGTTATCAACCGGGGCTGAGGCTTTTCCGCCCACCAAAAAGGGCGAGTTCGAAGACCTTGAAATAGCAATCGACATCGTGAAATCCGATCTCGCGGAGCCATCGGCACTGGACATCGAGCGGGGCGAGGATGTTTTCGTTTTTGTCGGGGCGCTTGTAGTAGGTATCCGAGATTTCCCGCCGGGATTTTAGCGGGTTCGCCGCGCGGTGGAAGTGGTGCAGGTGATCGACAAAGAACTCGTCGAAGAGCTTTTCTCCTGCCGGCGACATCGAGGCGACATGTTCCAGGTTCAAAAAGACTCCTCCCGGAGAAAGGATCTCAAAAATCTCCGAATAGATCCGTTTCTTTTCCTCGTCGGGCCGGTGGTGGATCGCGAAACCGGAAATCACGATATCAAAGGGCGCGTCCGAAGCGACCTCCTCCACCCACTCCGGCGACGAAAAATCAACTCTCGTGACCCTGGCCCTCGGATCGTTTCCCAGCTTGGCGCGGGCGGCATCGAGCATCGGCCTCGAGAAATCTGCGAAGACCGCCTTCGCGCCCGGAAATGTCTCAAGCAGAAGCCGTCCCAGAATTCCATCCCCGCATCCCAGATCGAGGATGTGAGCCGGTGAGGGAAACCAGATCTCTGCGATCTTCCGGATCACGGCGAGCTGCAGCTTCGCGGCGGGAATCGCTCCCCGGACTCCGCCGAGAAACGCGTCCGCCAATTCCTTCGTCTGCCAGGCACTCTTGTTTTCACTCATGGGTTTGTTGGATTCGGGGGGACAGGATAGTCATTTTGACAAAAGTTATGAGCCCAATTTGTAGCGGCAGCGAACATCGGGGAGCGTCCCTTACGGGCGAGTTGGCCCGGTTTATGCTTCTCTGTTTGATAGCAAGGAGGAATTGAACTTATGGAAATCCGCGAACACATGGATCACGCCTATGCCAGATGCCTCGCCAGTCAGGTTGCGAGGTATCTCAAGGACCGTTACGGAGCCCGGAAGGTTCTGATGTTCGGCTCGCTCGTTACGGGCTTTTTCAACCCCGACTTTTCCCCGATCAGCGTGGGATTTGAAGGGGCCAGGGAAAATCTGGATGCCGACGCCAATGCGGACGCTGTTGCCGACTGCAGGTTTCACTTCGGCCACCGCGATCCGGACGGAATCAACCGTCTTCAGATCGTCAGCCTCAAGGAAGTCAGCCCTGCGATGCGCGACTGGATTCTGTGGGAATCAGAGGAGGTCTGAGATGTTGCGCGTGGGCAGCATGCCCGTGCCACGGGAATTGATCGAATGGATGTATTGATTTTCTATGTCTTAGCAGTTTTTGGTGAAACTCAGTGGTTTCAGCAATTCCCTGACAAAATCCTCCGGAGAATCCGGCGAGACAACGACCGTGCGCCGCTCGAAACGCAGGACCACTGTCCTGCGCAAATCGGTGACATACGCCCGATACGACCTGAGCGTTTTGCTCCAGTAAAACCCGGTGAATGAGAAAAATCCGCCGTTGCCGCACACGCGCAGGCTCCTGTTCATGACCCCGGTCACAAACTCCGCCGATTTTAGTCCAGCGCGTGGCAAATGCGTGGCCCAGAGCAACCGGTGGACGAGGATCGCGTCGGGCGTGAGCGTGTAGCCGCGAACCGTGAACAGCGCGGTACAAAATATCAGCGCCAGTGGTAGCCACCGCAGCCACATCCCCACTTCTCCGCAATGCTTCGGGTGCAGAATCAGCGGGACAGCGAACGTGATGCCGAGGCACACGAGAGTCGCCAGCGCGGACATGACGATGAGTGATGCGCCCCAGGGGGCTTTGAAGGTTTTCATCGCGGCGGGCCGCTCAGAACGTGTGAATGAAGAGCCCGGAGCGGAGTTTGGGTTCGAACCACGTGCTTTTCGGCGGCATGATCTGTCCCGCGTCGGCGATGTCCATGAGCTGGTCGACCGTGACCGGAAACATCGAGAACGCCACGGCGGCTTGGCCGGTTTTTACGCGGTCTTCGAGCTCCTGCGTGCCGCGGATTCCCCCGACGAAATCGACGCGCTTGCTCGTGCGCGGGTCGTCGATTCCGAGAACCGGTGCCAGCAGGCGGTCCTGGAGCACGCTCACATCAAGCCGTGCGACCGGATCGGCCGAGGGGTCGGCTTTCCATGAGAGCCCGATCCATTGCCCGCCGAAAAACATGCTCACGTGCCCGGGTGCGGACGGCGAAGCCGGGGCGCCGACAGTTATTTCAAAGATTTTACTGGCCTTCGCGAGAAATTCCTCGGGCGTGTGGCCGTTAAGGTCGTTGACCACGCGGTTGTAGGGGAGGATCCTGAGCTGGTCGGCGGGGAAAAGCACGCAGAGGAACCAGTTGTATTCCTCGTCACCGGTGTGGTTCGGGTTCGCCGCGCGGCGTTCGCGCCCGACCCTCGCTGCGCTGGCGCTGCGGTGGTGTCCGTCGGCGACATAGGCGAGGGGCACCTTGGCGAATGCCTCCGCGAGCGGGCTCGTTTCTCGCATTTTCCAAAGCGTGTGTCGGATTCCGTCGGGCGCGACGAAGTCCACATCCGGCGGCAGCGATGTCTGCGCGGCGACCAGCGCGTCGATTTCCGGGCGCCCGCGATAGGTCAGAAAAACCGGTCCGGTGTCGGCGCCAAGCGTGCCGATCAGTCTCGTGCGGTCGTCTTCTTTGTCCTTCCGGGTCTTTTCGTGTTTGCGGATGATGTCATTTTCGTAGTCGTCGATGTGGCAGACTGCGGCCATGCCGGTCTGCACGTGGTCGCCCATCTGCTGGCGATACAAATAAATCGTCGGTCCCGGCTCGCGGACGAGCGCGCCCGACGACACCAGCCCGTCCAAGTTTTTTTTCGCGGTCGCATAGACGATTTCCGAATACGGGTCGGTCTCCGTCGGCAGGCCGATCTCGGCGCGGTCCACATGCATCAGGCTGACCGGGTTGCCGGCGGCCAGCGCGGCGGCCTCTTCGCGGTTCACCACATCGTAAGGCACGCAGGCGACCTGCGCGGCCAGTTCGGGTTTCGGGCTCAGCCCCTGGAATGCTCGGACTTTCAACATGGGCGGTTTTGTAGCAGTGCGGAGCACGCCGTGCAAGTCAACCGAGAAGAAGCGGGGGCAGCTCGTGCAGGGCGTTGATCGTGTGGTCGGGGGTGACATCAGCGAACTCCTCCGAGCCGGGGACTCGGAGCCAGACGGTGACAGCGATTCCGGCGGCCTGGGCTCCGGCGATATCGCGGGCGAGGCTGTTGCCGACCATGACGGCGGCATCAGGCGCTGTTCCGAGTTCGCGCAGAAGGATGTGGAAAATTTCGGGCTTCGGCTTCCCGATCATGTGCTCGCCGGAGACTGCGACCGCGTCGAAAAATGGAGCAAGGCCGGAGTCGGCGAGTTTTCCGCGCTGGAGGTCGGGAACACCATTTGTGAGAAGGCCAATTTTGAACTCGGGCTTAAGCCGGGCGAGGGTTTCCTTGGCATCCGGCATCAGACGCTGGAGCTTGCGTCGGGAAAAGGCGAACGCTTCGGCCAATGTGCCTTCATCATCCGGCAAGCCCTGCTCGCGGAGCGCGGCATCGAACAGGCTGCGGCGGAACCCCAACGACCAGCACCGCAAATCTGCGAGGCCGGGAGATTCGAACGTTCCCCACAGGCATTCTTCTGAGGTGACGCCGATTTCGTTGCAGTAGGCGAGACAGGGATTGTCCCGCCACAGCGATTGGGACAGGCGCCCCACATCGGCGAGGAAGCGTGAAATCTCCGCCCCATGGAGCTTTGCTGCCAGAGCGGCGGTCTGCTCCATCGCGGATTTTGAGATCGCTTCATCCACAATCAGGGTATCGTCGAGGTCGAACAGAATCGCTTGAGCGGGCATGACCATCCCCTCTCAAAGCGCGTGCCAACTGTCCATCTTGTAAAAGAAAAAAATCCATGCTGGAATCCGCGCCTTCCTATGAGTGCATTTCCCGACATCAAAAATATTCCCTTCGAAGGCCCCTCCTCAAAAAACCCGCTCGCCTTCAAGCATTACAACCCTGCCGAGTTGATCGAAGGCAAGTCCATGCGCGACCACCTCAGGTTCTCGGTGGTATATTGGCACACATTTCGCGGGACCGGCTCCGATCCTTTCGGAGCGGGAACGATGCTCCGCCCGTGGGATGACGGCTCGAACTCTGTCGCGAACGCGCAGAAGCGCGCGCGGGTCGCCTTCGAGTTCACCGAAAAACTCGGCGCACCATTCTATGCGTTCCACGACCGCGATGTCGCCCCCGAAGGGTCAACTCTCGCCGAGTCGAACAAAAACCTCGATGCCGTCGTGAAAGTTCTCAAGGAGGAACAGCAGCGGACAGGGATTAAGCTGCTCTGGGGCACAGCCTGTCTTTTTGCAAATCCCCGGTTCCTCCACGGCGGAGCCACGAGCCCGAATGCGGATGTCTTCGCCTACGCCGCCGCCCAGGTGAAGAAGGCGCTGGAGGTCACCCACGAACTCGGCGGCGAAGGCTATACCTTCTGGGGCGGACGCGAGGGCTACTCGACACTCTGGAACACCGACATGAAGCGCGAGATCGAACACCTGGCGAAATTTCTCCACATGGCGGTGGACTACAAAAAGGAGATCGGCTTCAAAGGCCCGTTCTACATCGAGCCGAAACCGAAGGAACCGACCCGCCACCAATACGACAGCGACGCGGCCGCCTGCCTGAACTTTCTGCGGGAATACGACCTGCTCGAACACTTCCAGCTCAACCTTGAAACCAACCATGCGACCCTCGCAGGCCACACGATGCACCACGAGTGCGAAGTAGCCGCCGCCGCGGGCGCGCTCGGCTCAATCGATGCGAACACCGGAGACGAGCTCATCGGCTGGGATACCGACCAGTTCCCGAGCAGCCTCTACCTCACAAGCGCGATCATGCTCACCGTGCTGAAAATCGGCGGGCTCAAAACCGGTGGCCTCAACTTCGACGCGAAAGTCCGCCGCGAATCGTTCGAGCCAGCAGACCTTTTCTACGCGCACATCGGCGGGATGGACGCCTTCGCACGCGGGCTCAAAATCGCCGCCGCGATCCGCAAGGACGGACGCCTCGCGGACATCGTAAAAACCCGCTACGCGAGCTGGGATTCTGGCCTCGGTGCCGAGATCGAGTCCGGCAAACATTCGTTCGCATCGCTCGAGAAAATCGCCCTCGCCGCCAAGGACCCGGTCCAGCACGGCAGCGGCCGCCAGGAGCTCATCGAAAACATCATCAACGAGCTGATATAAAAAAGGCAACCAACCTCCTGTTTGGCAGGTGGGTGGTTGCCTCTTAAACTTCAGATCTGATTAGTAGCGCTTGCCAGCCGGCCGGCGATCCGGGCCGAAATTGCGACCCCCGCCGCCACCGCCACCGCTGTTGGGCTCACGGTCCTTGGCTTCGTTAACCGTGAGGTTTCTGCCGTGGAGTTCCGTGCCGTTGAACTTGGCGGTTGCCGCAGCAGCTCCTGCCGCATCGGACATGGTGACAAATGCGAACCCGCGTGAGCGGCCTGTCATTTTGTCGTTGATGAGAGCCGTCTCAGAGACGGATCCGGCTTGTGAGAACAGATCGCTGAGATCTGATTGAGTGGTGTCGAAGGAAAGATTCCCGACATAGAGTTTGTTTGACATAGTTGTGTTTTATTAAGGCTCATGTGAGCGGCTGTTTCCGAGAACCGGATTTCAAATCGCCACTGAGAGAACCCGGCTTTCACCGGAAGAAACGCAACTAGCAAGATACCATGCCCCGTAAGGGCCTTGAACGGGAACTTAGGCAGCCCCCGGTGCGATGCAAGAGATTTCTGCAACTATTATTCCGCGATCCGGCACAGCCTGTGCTTTTGTCAGGCCCATTCAACGGCACCAGCCATGACCATAACCGCCGCCATAACCTCTATAGCCGCCATAGCCTCCTCCCCCCCACCCACGGTAGCCGCCCCAGCCACGGTTCCAGTA
>CAZSDC010000166.1:0-7116 GCA_964605515.1 uncultured Chthoniobacter sp. | reverse complement strand
AGCACAACGACCTCGACGACGTCGGGCTCGACACCTACCACCACACGTTTTTCGAGATGCTGGGTAACTGGTCGTTCGGCGATTATTTCAAAAAGGAAGCGATTGAGTGGGCGTGGGAGTTGGTGGTCGGCCGGTGGAAGTTCCCGCCGCAGCGCCTCTACGCGACGATCTACCAGCCGGACAAATCCCTCGGAGATCCCGCGGAGCGCGATGAGGAGGCGTATGAGTTGTGGGCGGAAAAATTCCTCGCCGCCGGCCTCGATCCGGCGGTCCACATCATCAACGGCAACAAGAAGGATAATTTTTGGATGATGGGCGAGACCGGTCCGTGCGGCCCATGCTCCGAACTGCACATGGATCTGACTCCCGCCGGAGACACCCGGGGAGCGCTCGTGAACAAAGGGAGCGCCGAGTGCATCGAGATTTGGAATCTGGTGTTCATTCAATTCAATGCCAACCCGGACGGCTCGTTCACTCCGCTCCCCGCGCAGCATGTGGATACTGGCATGGGCTTTGAACGCGTCGCCTCGATCATCCAGGGAACGAAAGGTTTCAGCAATTTCGCGAATGCGAATATCTCGAACTACGAGACCGATATCTTTCGTCCGATCTTTGACGAGATTGAAACGCTCAGCGGAAAAACCTACGGATCCACCCTGCCCTCCGCAGGGAGCACGGGCGAAACCGAACAGGAAAAGGCCGACATCGCATTCCGAGTCATCGCCGACCACATCCGCACGCTCAGCTTTGCGATCGCGGACGGCATCCAACCTGGCAACACCGACCGCAACTACGTCCTCCGCCGGATCCTCCGCCGCGCGGTCAAATACGGGCGCACGCTCGGATTCCATGAACCGTTTTTCTACAAGCTCGTTGATGTTCTCGCCCGGAACATGGGCGATGTCTTTCCGGAAATCCGCGCGAAGCAAAAGCACGTCGAAGAGGTTCTGAAGCGCGAGGAGGAGGCGTTCAATAGGACTCTGGACAAGGGCATTGCCCTGTTCGAAGCCGAGGCGTGCGTTTCCGCAACGATATCCGGGGCGTTCGCTTTCCGGCTTTACGACGAGCAGGGGTTTCCGCTCGATCTCACCGAACTGATGGCGCGCGAGCGCGGGCTCAGGGTGGATGTTGCGGGTTTTGAGAAACTGATGAACGAGCAACGCGTGCGAGCGCGCGCCGCGCAGAAAAAACAGGTGATCGAGCTCTCCGAGGTCGAGACGAAGGAGCCGACGAAGTTTGTGGGATATGATTTGCTTTCAACTCCCGCAACGGTCCTTGAAGTCGTCAGCCTCAAGGACAAGACAGCTGTAGTTCTGGATGCTAGCGTGGCTTACGCCGAGATGGGCGGGCAGGTTGGCGACACCGGCGAACTCACCCACGGGGCGGATGTCTGGCGGATCGCGGGCACGCAGAAGACCGGACACACGTGGCTGCATTTTCTGGACTCGGACGACGCGCCACCGCTTGGAGCCGCATTGACGCTTGCTGTCGATGTGCCGCGCCGCGCCGCGATCCAGCGTCATCATTCGGTGACGCACCTGCTGCACTGGGCGCTGCATGAGGTCGTCTCACGCGATGCCACTCAAAAGGGTTCGTTCGTCGGCCCGGAAAAGCTTACCTTTGATTTCAACCATCAGGCGCTCACGCAGGGGCAGGTGCGCGACATCGAGCGGCTCGTGAACGAGCGGATAGTCGAAAACTCCGCCGTCTCGTGGATCGAACTGCCTTATGCAGACGTGCGCGGCCGTTCGGACATTATGCAGTTTTTTGGCGACAAATACGGTGAGGTTGTCCGCGTGGTTCAGATCGGTGGAATCGCCGGTGCGCTCGACGGATTCTCGATGGAACTGTGTGCAGGGACTCACACACGGGCGACCGGAGAGATCGGACTTTTCCGCATCCTCGGCGAGGCAGCCATTGCCGCCGGGGTCCGCCGCATCGAGGCCATCGCCGGCCTGGAGGCCAGTGAACATGCGGTCCGGGACGGCGAAAGGCTTGTTTCGATTGCTGCTCAGGTGAACAGCCCGGTCGCTGAGATTGAGAAAAAGATCGAGTCTTTGCTGACGCACCAGAAAGACTTGGAGAAAGCCCTCAAGTCCGCACGAACCCGGGAAGCCGCCTCACGGGCGAAGGAACTTGTCGGACGGGCGGAGCAAATCGGAGGGATTCCGCTACTGGCCGTTGACCTTGGTCCATACGATGGCGACTATCTTCAAGCAGTGGCCGACGCCCTCAAAGGCGAGTTCTCCGGCGTTTGCCTATTCGCTGGCACGGCTAACAACGCCGTGGCTCTTGTTGCCACGGTCTCGCCGGAGTTCACAGCGCGGGTGCAGGCCGGAAAGATCATCCAGGCTGTCGCGCCGCTTGTCGGCGGAAAAGGCGGGGGAAAGCCGGATGCCGCCCGAGGTGGAGGGAAAGACGTTTCCGCCGTGCCACGGGCGCTCTCGCACTCGAGAACCCTGCTTGTTTGAATGGCAAATCCTTACGAAACAGAAAAGCTGGTCGCTGAGTATTTGCTTTTTCATTACGCCGATGAAGACGGGATTTCCGGCGGGCACCCGGTTCCCCGCGAAGCATTGAATTTCGCTGTCCGCGTGGTTGGGGAATTGGTTGATCGATCACGTCCTGCCCACACGGCATTGGACCTTGGCTGCGCGGTCGGCCGCTCCGCTTTCGAATTAGCCCGGATTGCAGAATCGGTTCTCGGCATCGATTTTTCTATCGCATTTATTCGCGCGGCGGAAACTTTGAAGCGCGACGGCAGACTGGGCTGTCAGGTGCCGATCGAGGGCGAGCGTTCAGCGGAATTCACTGCGTGCGTTCCCGCTGGCGTCGATGCGGCCCGGGTCAGGTTTGAGACCGGGGATGCGACCGCTTTGCGCGGAGACATCGGCCGATTCGACATCGTGCTTGCCGCCAACCTGCTCTGCCGGCTGCCGCAGCCTGCCAAATTTCTGGAACGGCTCCCCGATCTGGTGGCACCGGGAGGACAACTCTTGCTGGCTACGCCGTTCTCCTGGCTGCCTGAATACACGTCGCCGGACAACTGGATTGGCGGACGAGAGGCAACCGGTGCCTCCCGGGATGCGCTGTGCAAAATCCTGGAGCCGCATTTCGAGTTGCATCTCTTGAAAGACCTGCCCTTCTTGATTCGTGAACACAGCAGAAAATTCCAATACGGGATCTCGCTTGGATCCCGATGGATTCGCAGGCACTGATTGGGAGGCCCGTTATCAGGCCGGCGACACCCCGTGGGACAAAGGTCGCGCGCATCCCGCCTTGCTCGATTGGCTTTCGCGGAGCAGGCTCACCGGGCTGATCCTTGTTCCGGGGAGCGGTGCGGGCCACGATGTCCGGGCGCTTGCCGCCGACCCCATGGCGAATGTCGTCGGACTGGACCTTGCGCCTTCTGCAAAGGTCATGGCTGAATATTTTCCCAAAGCGGGATGCGAGACCTATCTGACCGGGGATTTTCTTTTTGGATTCCCATTGGCTGCAGGCTCCTTCGATGCTGTTTTCGAACACACATGCTTCTGTGCGATTCCGCCTGACAGGCGTCCGGATTATGCCCGCGCGCTTTCAAAGTCCATCAAGGCAGACGGCCTGTTTCTGGCGATCTTTTACCGGAATCCGTCGGATCGCGCGGAGCCAGGCCCTCCTTTCGGTTGCTCGATGGAGGAGGTTGATGCGCTCTTGGGGAAGGAGTTTCTGCTCGTTGAAGAGCGGACAAACCTGCCGACTTTCGAAGGTCGGGAAGGCCGTGAGGTTTTACGTTTGATGAAGCGCCGGTAATAGGACCATGAATCCATCGTTCTTTGAACGCATTCTAGCGAGGAGGTCTCCCAACAGCGCCGCGCTCGCCGGAAGGCGGTTCCTGGCGGGTCTCGGGTGTGGCGGGCTGTCGATCGTGGCGCTTGCGTGGATGCTTCTTCCAAAGCCGCCGCTCCTCGATGGGATTTCTTTTTCTCGCGAGGTTTTCGACCGCCACGGTCAGTGCCTCGCGGTGACGCTCAGTGCTGATGACAAATATCGCATCTACGTTCCGCTGCGAAACATTTCGCCAGACCTTATCGCGGCCACGCTCGCACACGAGGACCGGTGGTTCGGCCAGCATCCTGGAATCAACCCGGTCTCGCTCGCACGTTCCGCTTGGCGCTTTGTGGCTGGCGGAGAAAAGCGTGGAGGGGCTTCGACAATCACAATGCAGCTCGCGAGACTTCGTTTCGGGCTACATACCCGCACGATCTCCGGGAAGCTGCACCAAATCATTTATGCGGTGGAAATCGAGCGCCACTATTCGAAGGACGAAATCCTTGAGGCCTACCTCAACCTTGCTCCCTACGGCGGCAATCTGGAGGGCATCGGAGCAGCCAGCCTCGCGATCTTTCGCCGGGCTCCCTCGGCTCTGAGCCGTTATGAAGCCCTCGCCTTGAGCCTGATCCCGCAGAGCCCCGCACGCCGCGGGCCGCTGCACGATCGCATGAATCCGGCACTGCAAGCCGCCCTGCGTCAAAGCGGAGGGGATGAGGCCGCGAGTTTTCCTGTGACGCTGCGGGGGGTTCCCAAACCGGAAGCCCCGCACCATGTCCGGAGGATCCTGAAAGAAACCTCCGGACGAATTGCGACGACGACGCTCGACCGAGATCTCCAACGCCTGCTTCAGCAACAAACCGGTCGCTATCTGCAGGCCCAGGCACGTCTCGATTTGCGCAACGCGGCAGTCGAACTCTACGACTGGCAAACAATGGAACTGCTTGTGCAGATCGGCTCTGCAAATTTCAACGACGCCGCGATCCACGGCCAGGTGGACGGCACGCGGGCCCGCCGCTCGCCGGGCTCAACGCTGAAGCCGTTTGTGTATGCGCTGGCGATGCAGCAGGGGCTGATCCACCCCGATTCGATCGTGCTCGACGCTCCCCGCGCGTTTTCGGGTTACAACCCCGAAAACAGCGACCGTGAGTTTGTCGGCCCGCTCCGGGCCTCCGATGCGTTGGCCCGCAGCCGGAATGTCCCGGCTGTCGAACTGACCCAGCAGCTCAGGCATCCCGGCCTCTACGACTTTTTGCAATCGGCCCGGCTCGAGTTGCCGCGCCCCGGTGCATGGTATGGGCTTGCGCTTCCGCTGGGGGGAGCAGAGGTCCGCATGGAGGATCTGGTGCGACTCTATGCCATGCTGGCAAATCAAGGAATTATGGGCGAAAGACGCCTGCTCACTCCCGAGGCGGCGTTTCTTACTCTCGAAATGTTGGGCCGTGTTCCGCCGCCGGAGGGGTATTCCGTTCATGCGCCGGTCTATTGGAAAACGGGGACCTCACATGGATACCACGATGCCTGGTCGGTGGGTGTCTGCGGTCCGTATGTGCTGGCAGTTTGGGCCGGCAATTTCGATGGCCGCGCAAATCCCGCCCTGATGGGCCGCACTGCCGCCGCCCCACTGTTTTTCCAAATCCTGGAGACGCTGGAAAACAATGGGCGGCTGCCGTCCGTGCCGCATCTTCCGCCGCCGGGCGCAAACCTCCGCAAGGTCGAACTCTGCGCGGAATCCGGCCAGCTCCCCGAGCCGCATTGCCGGCACCGGATCCAAGGATGGTTCATCCCCGGCGTTTCTCCGATCACCACGTGCGCCGTTCATCGGGATGTGATTATTGATCAGGCGACCGGATTGCGCCTGCTGGCCGATGACGGGACCCGCGCGGTGCGGCGCGAGGCGTTTGAATTCTGGCCGCAGGACATCGAGAAGCTGTTTGCCAAGGCGGGTCTTCCCCGTCGCAGGCCACCGCCATTCCTGCCCGGACAAACCAACTTTACGGTCGGAAATGGGTCCATGAAAATTCTTTCCCCGCGATCGGGGGCTGTCTTCACCCGCCGTGCCGACGCAGGCGGCAATGGTGAACTGGCGTTGCGGATCACCGGCAACTCCGACACGCGCCGCGTCTTCTGGTTTGATGGCGTGCAATTTCTCGGCTCATGCGATGCCGACCAGTCCCTGCGCTGGCTCCCATCCGCCGGAGCACACCAACTTACGGTCATGGACCAGGACGGACGGAAGGCCGAGGCGCAGATCCGGGTCGAAGTGATCGGCAATGGATGAACCAAACCTGATGAGACCGTCGGATATTATGCATAGCTGGATTTCACCGGACCTCTTCGCGAAGTTCGAAGCGGAGGAGACATCCGCCCACCGCCTGTTCACGTCACCGCAGGTCTGGGTGGAACGCCTCGGCCGTGATGTTTTGATTTCCTTCAAGCACGATGCCGCACGCGACGAGGCGCTCGCAGGGCTCCGCGAATGGGAGTCGCGCACGGGGTTTCGAAGCGTCCGGGTGTTTTCGAGGTTTCTGCCCCGGCAGAATGCGGAGCGCGTGGCGCCCGTCCTCATTGCAGGCAATCCAGCGGCTTCGCTCCATTCCATTGTGACCGAGCGGGGCATCTCTTATGGCATCGACTTTGGGGCGGGATATTCGGCGGGGCTTTTCATCGACCAGCGGGCCAACCGCGCCCGCGTGCAAAAGCTCGAACCCAAGCGGCTGCTAAATACGTTTGCCTACACCTGCTCGTTTTCGGTTGTGGCGGCGGTTGCCGGTGCGCAGACGCTGAGCATCGACCTTTCAAAAAAATCCCTCGACCGGGGACGGAAGAACTTTGAGTTGAACGGGCTGCTGCTCGAAGGCCACCGGTTCCTGGCCGACGACGTGCTCGATGTGCTGCCCCGCTTGGAACGGCGGGGAGAAAAGTTCGACCTCATCATCCTCGATCCGCCGACATTTTCGCTCGGCAACCGGGGCCGGCGCTGGCAGGTGGAAGAGCAGATTGAGGATCTGCTGCGTGGCGCGCTTGAGCTGGCATCTCCCGGGGCGGCACTCTTGATTTCCACGAACTGCACCAAGCTCAATTTGTCCGCGTTGGAAAGGACTGCCCGCTTCGCACTGAAAACGGCGAGGCTCGGCGGAGACATTTTTCACGAACCATCTCTGCCGGATTTTCCGGCTGGCGAAGGCGCTCAGACACTGTGGGTGAGATTGAGATGAATCGTGTTGAGCCCACGAGGCGCGCGGGGCTATTGTCCTCCTTATGAGCAAACCCGCCTGCCCGATGTGCGAAATGACCGATGTGCTG
>CAZSDC010000165.1:0-7155 GCA_964605515.1 uncultured Chthoniobacter sp. | reverse complement strand
GTGTAGAACGGGGCTTCGTGGCACCATTCGAGCTGCTTGGCCATGTTCTCCTCGATCATGTGCATGGGGACGTGGCCGGGGCCTTCGTTCATGACCTGCACGCCTCTCGCCCAGGCGCGTTTTGTGAGTTCGCCCTGGACTTCGAGTTCGCCGAACTGGGCCTTGTCGTTGGCGTCCGCAATCGAGCCCGGACGCAGTCCATCGCCGATCGAGAAGCTGACATCGTAGGCGGCCATGATGTCGCAGATATCGTCCCAGTGGGTGTAGAGGAAATTTTCCTTGTGATGCGAGAGGCACCACTTGGCCATGATGCTGCCGCCGCGGCTGACAATACCGGTCATGCGCGAGGCGGTCATGGGGACGAACCGCAGGAGGACGCCGGCGTGGATGGTGAAATAATCTACCCCCTGTTCGGCCTGTTCGATGAGCGTGTCGCGGAAGAGTTCCCACGTGAGGTCCTCGGCTTTGCCGTTCACTTTTTCGAGAGCCTGGTAAATTGGGACGGTGCCGATAGGGACCGGCGAGTTGCGGAGGATCCATTCGCGCGTGGCGTGGATGTTTTTTCCGGTGGAAAGGTCCATGACGGTGTCGGCGCCCCACTTCGTGGCCCAGCGCATTTTTTCGACTTCTTCCTCGATCGAGGACGCGACGGCGGAGTTGCCGATATTCGCGTTGATCTTCACGAGGAAGTTGCGGCCGATGATCATCGGTTCAAGTTCCGGGTGGTTGATGTTCGCGGGGATGATCGCGCGGCCGGCGGCAACTTCTTCACGCACGAACTCCGGGGTGATTTCCTTCGGGATGCGCTGGGGGAACCGGCGGAAAACGGAGGGGGTGAAGTCTGAAGCTTGAGAGTTGAGGGTTGATTGCTGGGAGGATCCCGCGTGTTGCTTGTCGAGGTCGTTGCGGACGATGTCATCCGTGTAGTCGGCGAGGCGGGCAGCACGGAGGTTTTCGCGGATGGCGATGAATTCCATCTCGGGCGTGATGATGCCCTGGCGGGCATACCACAACTGGGTCACGGGATGGCCATTGGCCTTGAGTGGACGGCGCTTGGCATTTTCGGGAGAGGAGAGAGCCGAGAGGCCGCCTCGCTTTTCCGAGGCGATCTGGGCGTGGCTGGTGCTGAGGTAGCCGTTGTCCTGCGGTTTGATATCGCGTCCGTCGTATTCGGCGACGTCTTTGCGATTCAGGATCCATTCTTTACGGAGAGCCGGCAGGCCTCGCTCCACATCGCCTTCGAACGCCGGATCTCCCCAGGGGCCAGAGGTGTCGTAGACGCGGACGGGCTCGTTGGCTTCGAGTTCGCCGGAGAATGTCTTCGTGGGCGAGAGGGCGATCTCGCGCATGGGAACCCGGACGTTGGGGTGTAGGGTTCCGCCGATGTAGACGCGGGAGGAGTTCGGGAGAGGCTTGGAGCTCTGTGTTTCGCCGGCAGATTCTGTGTTCATGCTTGGAGTGGGTGTTAAACTGCAAGATCCGAATCGCAGCCCGCGGCAGAATGGAACGACCCACTTCCAACAATCGCTCCCTCCGCCGGTATGAGCCGGGATCAGGTTCAAAGGGTCTCGCCGGCATTTCAGCCGCCGACTCTCAGCCCTTCCGGGCTCCCCTGCAGTCATTCCATCCTTCGCGCCGGATGCGGATGGCGTCAATGAGGAAATCCGGTCAACGCGCACCGATTGCGGATCCCGGGTTGCTTTCAGATTCCTTTTCCGTTCACCTGTGCAGCATGCTGGATGTTGTGTTGGACCGGGGAATTTCTGTCCCTGGCTGCGGGTTGTGGCTTGATGCCAGCCGGAAAAAGGATTTTGCGATTGTCACCCATGCGCACAGCGACCATGCAGGCTGGCATGCCCAGACCGTTCTGACCGCTGCCACGTCAGCCCTGATGGAGGCGCGCTTGGGGAAACCGCGCGGGAGCGTCCACGAACTGGCCTACAACCAACCGCAAGCGTTCGAAGCGGGGCAGATCACATTGTTGCCAGCCGGGCACGTGCTTGGCTCGGCCATGGCGCTGTTAGAAACCTCCGGAGAAAGCCTCCTCTACACTGGGGACTTCAAGCTCCGTCAGGGCCTGACCTCCGAGCCAGCGGATTTGGTCCGGGCTGACACGTTGATTCTGGAGACGACATTCGGGCTTCCCCGCTACCGCTTCCCTCCCGCCGCCGTGGTGATGGAGAAAATCGTGACTTTTTGCGAGAAGGCCCTCTTGGACAGGCAGTATCCGGTGTTGCTTGCCTATTCGCTCGGGAAGGCGCAGGAACTGATCGCCGGACTCGCCGACTCCGGCCTGCCAATCGCCGTGCATCCTGCCGTCTATAAAATGTGTGCGATATACGAGAAATTTGGCGTCGGATTTCCTGAATACGAGCGGCACGCGGTGGAAGACCGGACTCCGAAGGTTCTGATCTATCCACCCAACTCCCGCCCCGAACTCTCCGGGATCCCGAACCAGCGAACGGCAATCGTCAGCGGATGGGCGCTTGATGCCAGAGCGAAATATCAATTCCGGTGCGATGAGGCGTTCCCGCTTTCCGACCATGCGGACTACGACGAACTTCTGGAATGCGTGGAACGCGTCCGGCCAAAACGGATTTTTACCATCCACGGTTTTGTCGAGGAATTTGCGAGCGACCTGCGGCAAAGGGGATTCGAAGCCTGGGCACTCGGGGGAGGGAATCAGCTCGAATTCCCTTTCATCGCGTGAAGAGCCCTAGCCGGTTTTCACCACACTGGTCAGCAGGACGGCAGTGGGATCGAACCCAATCCTCGCCTGCGCGCAGTCGAGGGCACGGGCAGTAAAATCGGTGCACGCGGAATCGTCTTGAAGCAACCTGCGGGCCAGTGCGGCAAGTTGCTCGCGGCTTTTCCCAAAGGAATCCTCAAAGACAAGCCGCTCGATGGCCCCGTTGCCACCTACGCAAGGCATCCGGCAGAGGAGGGCGTCGCCGGCCACCTGGCCGGGCACCGAGCTGGAATCCAATTGCCAGACAATCCGGTGAAGCGCCATTACCCGGAGGTAATCAGGGTAGGGGAGCGGGGCCTCGATGATGAAAAGAAGCGGGTTCTTTTTCCGAAGGCTTTTGAGGATCATGCCGCCCTGCCTCCCTTCCGTATTAACGACTGCTAGCGGACAGGAGAGATCTCGCGAGATTTCATCAGCCATCACGACGGCTGCGAGATGGTTTCGCGAGGGGACTCCAAATTCGCGGGTTCCGACAAAGATCCCGCGGCGCTTTACGATCGGCTGGGAAAAATTCCATGCGGGCGAATCGACCGGATACGGCGTTGGGATGAAGTCCGCGCTCGGACAACCTGCGGCGAGGTAGATCGGAACCAGCTCCGGCGTGCTGGAGACCGCACCGTCGCAGGCCGCGCAGATTTCCTGAAAAAGCCCCCAGCGGCTGACATCTCCGAGCAGGTCCGCCACTTGGTGGCTGCCGGATTCCTTGCACGAGACAAAGACCCGGGATCCACGCTTGCGGAGGAGTTCGACCGTTGCGAGCGCACCACGCAGGTTCCGTTTTCTCAGGAGCACAAGAACCCGTTCGGCGCCATCGGGAATCGAAGACGCAGAGCGGAAAAATCCGCCCCGGCAGCAGGCTGCGTAGGCATGATAGTTCACGGGCGGATGTCCGGGATCATCCGGTGATCCTGAACCGTTCGGAAACAACTGGTTCTGATCGCGGCCGCCCGGATTAATTACGGCAAACTTCATGTGTGCTTGATCCTATCCCAGATCCGGTCGAGTTCCTCAAGCGGGGTTTCCTCCATCTTCCGGTCACCGAGTTCGCGCTCGACCGCTTGGAAGCGTTTTATAAAACGGTTGGTGGCCGCCGCCAGCGTCGTCTCTGCATCCACATGGAGCTTGCGTGAGAGGTTCACCGCCGTGAACAGGATGTCACCGACCTCGTCCTCGACTGCTTTGGCATCGCCCGAGGCGAGTGCGGCCCGGACCTCTGAGATTTCCTCCTGCATTTTTTCAAAAACAGGTTCGACATCCGGCCAATCGAATCCGACGCGCGCGGCCTTCTTCTGAGCGTTCTGCGCTCGGAGGAGAGCCGGCATCGAGGCAGGCAGCGCATCGAGGAGGCCTTCCGGTTTTCCTTTCTCCATCCGCTTGATCTGCTCCCATTGGCGCAGAACGGTGGCGGAGTCCTCCGCAAGCTTGTCCCCAAATACGTGCGGGTGCCGGCGGATCATTTTTTCGCAGATCTCCGCCGCCACCTCCTCGAGCGTGAACGCCGAGCGCTCGTTTGCCAACTGGGAGTGCATGACGACATGCAGGAGGAGATCGCCGAGTTCCTCTCTCAGATTGGCATCGTCCGCGCGCTCGATCGCGTCAATGACCTCGTAGCATTCCTCGATGAGCGCGCTGCGGAGGCTGGCGTGAGTCTGTTCCCGATCCCACGGGCAACCGTCCGGCGCCCGGAGCCTGGCAACAATTTCGCCCAGCCTGAAAATCGGAGATTCACTCATGGGTTCCAGGCGGCTCAGATCCGCCAAAGCGAGCTGTTTCCCGACCCGAATTCGCCGACCTCCTCGCTCGATGTCCGCGCGACAAAAACTGTCAGCCCCGTGATCGAAACAATCGTTCCAACATAAACAAAAAATGCCAGCCAGGCCGGAAGTTCCTGGACCGCGAGCGCGCTGTAGAATTCACCGAACGAGCGAATCGGTGTCTTGGCGTGGATGAAGATTTTCATCGTCCAGGCGACCATGATGATGGCGAAGATAAACACGTAGTTGCGCTTCAGACGGCGGCCGACAGCCTCCAGGCGGGTGATTTTGAATGAAGGCATGATCAGGTCCTCGCAGACGAGCTTCCGCCATTCTCCGTCGAGAAGCCTGGGGTGTTGCGAGACCATGGGAACGAGGAAATGGGATTCCAGCATCCGGACGCGTCCCCGGAACGCATCGTAAAACCGGTAGCGGCGGGACTCGATCCATAGCATGATCCAGACGAGGGCCAGGTTGAAAAAGAAAATGATGTGCGGGATGTCCCGGAAAGAAAAGGCGGCGCCGATGATCGTGGTCGTGCTGGTGATCGCCCAGGTGGTTGTGACATCGAGCCGCTGCCTCCAGACCATGATTCTGCCGAGCTCTCCCCGGTAGAAGTGGGACATCGCGTTGACGTAACAGGGGTCTTGCAGGCTGGCGCGGGGAATCTCCGAGATGGGGAGGGGATTTTCTGGATCGGGCATCTCAGTGGTTCCGGTCTTTCTCCAGGAGCTCCGCGCGGGCTTTTTCGAGTTGCGAGCGTTCCTTGGAATTGAGGCTGCTCATGCCGGATTTCGAGATTTTCTCCAAAATCGCGTCGATCGAAGCGAGGGGGACTCCGTGCTCGACGCGTTCCTCCGGCTTCACGATCCTCAGATGCGAACGCGGCTGGGGAAGCTCAAAAGCCCAGTCTCCTTTCAGGATCTTGATCGTCACAAAAGCTGCCGCCGCATCCAGCAGAAGCACAAGCAGGCTGGCGTGCATCGAGTAGGCAATATGTCGCAGCGCGGAGACGGCCAGCAGGCCGAGCGCGAGCCATCTGGCCTCGATGCTGAAAAAAATCTGGGCTGTTGGATACAGGGTCGCGAAGGCTAGAAAGACCCCGAAATGCAGCGCCGAGGACCCCATGATGATTGAGGGAAATCCCGCCAGCCCAGCGAGGGTGAGCACAAAGGGCGGCAGAAGGAGAAGGATCGCGTAGAGTTGCAAAAACGCATTCCGCCCGAGGAAGGCCTCAATCTCCCTCCCGAAGGCGACAAGCAAGTAGATCTCCAACAAGAACCAAGGATCGGGAATGTGGACAAACGCATAGGTTACGAATTGCCAGAGCGCAAAATTTTCCAATACAGCCCTGCTGGAGAACTGTAGCGACTGGAGCAACGCCTCCGCCCCGGCGGCCATGGCAACCGCCGTGAGCACCATCGTCGCCGCGTGCACCGCAGCAAGCACTGTGCTGGCATACACCGGGAAAGAACCCACCCAGATCAGTGGCGATGTGTTTCCGGAATGTCTGTCCGCGATCATTGTCCCCAGCAGAATACGCCGGCAAAAAAATCTCACAAGACGGAACTCGTTTTGCTTGCCAGCCCCGGAGAAGATGTTAATATTAGTTCCTCTAATACTTCTCTATGAGCAAATCCAACACACTCGGAACCGGAAAACCCTCGAACGCATCCATCGTCGCCTGGGTTGACGAAATCGCGGCCCTCACACAACCCGACAGCATTTTCTGGTGCGACGGTTCTGCGGCTGAGGACAAGCACATGCGTGACCTGATCGTGGCCTCGGGCGCCGCCCTTTGGCTCAACGAAAAGCTCCGCCCGAATTCGATTCTTGTGCGCAGCGATGTCCGCGACGTCGCCCGTGTCGAGGAGCGCACGTTCATCTGCTCGAAGGCAAAGAAGGACGCCGGCCCGACGAACAACTGGGAAGCCCCGGACGTCATGAGGGCGAAGATGAACGGCCTGTTCAAAGGATGCATGAAAGGGCGCACGCTTTATGTGATCCCGTTCAGCATGGGCCCGATCGGTTCGCCGATTGCCCAGTATGGCATCGAAATTTCCGACAGCGCGTATGTCGTCGCCAGCATGCGCATCATGACACGCATGGGCAAGGCCGTCTACGATCAGATTGAGAAGACCGGCAGCTATGTGAAATGTCTCCACTCGGTCGGCTCCCCTCTCGCGGCTGGTGCCAAGGATGTTGCCTGGCCCTGCAATCCGGAGAACACCTACATCACGCATTTCCCCGAGGACCGACTCATTATGAGCTTCGGCTCCGGATACGGCGGCAACGCTCTCCTCGGCAAAAAGTGTTTCGCGCTGCGCATCGCCTCGGCGATGGCACGCGACGAGGGCTGGATGGCCGAGCACATGCTCATCCTCGGCGTCAAGGATCCGAGCGGCAAAAAGACCTACGTGACCGCCGCGTTCCCGAGCGCCTGCGGAAAAACCAATTTTGCGATGCTGATCCCGCCAAAGCAACTCAAGGACGAAGGCTGGGAAGTTTCCTGCGTCGGTGACGACATCGCCTGGATCAAGCCGGGGCCCGACGGCCACCTCCGCGCGATCAACCCGGAGGCCGGATTCTTCGGCGTCGCGCCGGGAACCGCCTACGACAGCAACCCGATGGCGATGGATTCGATCAAGTGCG
>CAZSDC010000164.1:0-7192 GCA_964605515.1 uncultured Chthoniobacter sp. | reverse complement strand
CATCGGCGAAATGGTTGCGCTCGTAATACGCCGCCCGCGTCGTCTCGAGCGAAAGGATCAGGCTGCGCGCCATGATCATCATCGCCAGCCCGCACGCCATCACAAGGCTGACCGCGACCATCTGGCCCTTCATCTTTCCGACATCGCGGACCAGCTTCAGATCAAGGGCTCTCATAGGAGGGAATTCGAAATTCGAAATGGGGAATGTAAAATGAAATGCATCCCCCGCCGGGCACGGCTGGAAATTTCGAATTTCGCATTACTGCGCGGCAGCCCAGTCACCATTGCAGCGAGCGCACGGGCCGGCGTGAGGGGTTGTTGTCGATGCGGGAAATTTTTCCGTCCGAGAGATGGATCACGCGGTCAGCCATTTCGGCCATGACCGCGTTGTGCGTGATGATCACGGTCAGCGTGCCGAGCTCGACGTTCACCTTTTCTATCGCTTCGAGGACGGTGATTCCGGTTTTCAAATCCAGCGCCCCGGTCGGCTCGTCGCACAGGAGGACTTCCGGACGTTTCGCGATTGCGCGTGCGATTGCCACGCGCTGCTGCTGGCCGCCGGACAGCTGCGACGGAAAATGGTCCATCCGGTTGCCGAGGTCCACCAGCGCGAGCGCTTCCTCAGGCGTCATCGGATCGGTTGCGATCTCGGTGATCAGTGCGACGTTCTCGCGCGCTGTCAGGCTTGGGATGAGATTGTAGAATTGAAAAACAAACCCCACGGCATGCCGCCGGAAGAGCGTGAGTTCCTGCTCGTTCGCCTCTGTGAGATCGCGTCCGCGATAGCTCAGCGTGCCGCCGGTCGGCACATCCAGGCCGCCGAGATTGTTCAGAAGGGTGGATTTTCCGCTCCCCGACGGCCCGAGCAGGACGATCAACTCCCCGGCGCTGAGATCAATGTCAACGCCGTCGAGCGCGCGGAC
This sequence comes from uncultured Chthoniobacter sp., assembly GCA_964605515.1. Taxonomy (GTDB): domain Bacteria; phylum Verrucomicrobiota; class Verrucomicrobiia; order Chthoniobacterales; family Terrimicrobiaceae; genus QYQL01. Next base: position 6,269 of record CAZSDC010000164.1, on the reverse strand, counting down.
CTCCGTTTCGCCGGCGACATAGACTTTCGTCAGACCCCGTCCGATGAAAAGCGTCCCGTGCCCGGCTTCAACGGGCGTCGGTTTCATTCGGCACTTTCTTCAGCGGGTTCGCGCGCAGGAATTTCTCCATCGCCGCGAGCGTCGCTGCGCTGACATGGTGCTCGATCCCCTCGGCATCCGCGCGCGCCGCGGATGGCGGGACGCCCAGCGCTTCCAAAAAATCCACCACCTTTTGATGCCGTGCGCGGGCTTTCCCGGCCAGCGCGCGTCCGGAGCCGGTCAGAAAGATCGACCGGTAAGGCTCGGCGGTGACCAGCCCCTCGCGCTTCAACCTCTGAACGGTCCGGATCACCGTCACATGCGTCACCCCGAGGGATTTCGCCAGGTCCGTCGCGCGGGCTTCGCCACAGCCGGCGATCAGATCCGCGATCGCCTCCACATAATCCTGCGCCCGCTCCTGGGCATGCTGCAGGCGGGTCTGCTGCTGGTAGGTCGCTGTCGCCGGGCCGGCTTTATGAGCAGGCAGGGAAGGTGGGGTCTTCTTCTTCGAGGCCATGGCGCATTCTCCGGCAAACAATGGGCATTGACAAGCGTCCGCCGCAGGGTTTAGCGTCAGCCCCATATTGTAGCACATGCTACAATAAATCGATTGACCCGTCCTTGCGCATGTTTCCAAACAGCCTGAATCCCGAGCCTGAAAATGCGGCTGCCGAGATCGACGCCTGGAAACGCCAGGTGGCGGAGGTGAGTCTTCCCGAGGTCCACCGCAGCATCTTTGTGCCGGGGAATGCTGGCTTCTGGCGGAAGATGCTGGCCTTTGCGGGGCCGGGGTTTCTGGTTGCGGTCGGGTATATGGACCCCGGGAACTGGGCGACGGATTTGGCGGGTGGAGCGAAGTTCGGATACACGCTGCTTTCTGTGATCCTGATGTCAAATCTGATGGCGATCCTCCTTCAGCATCTTTGCGTGAAGCTCGGGGTGGCCACGGGCAGGGACCTTGCGCAAGCGTGCAGGGACCACTACTCCCGGCCGGTCGTGTGGTTCCTCTGGGTGCTGTGCGAACTGGCGATCGCAGCCTGCGACCTGGCGGAGGTGGTGGGCTCGGCGATCGCCCTGCAGCTTCTGTTCGGCATTCCGTTGGTCTGGGGTTGCGTCATCACCTGCCTGGATGTCATGGCGGTGCTGTATCTGCAGAACAAGGGGTTCCGGTATGTCGAGGCGATCGTCATCATGCTCATCCTGACGATCGGTGCCTGCTTTGCGGCGCAATTGTTTTTTGCGAAGCCGAGTCTGACGGGGGTGCTTATGGGGTTCGTGCCGCGCGCGGAGATTTTCCGGAACCATGAGATGCTCTACATCAGCATCGGTATTCTCGGGGCGACGGTGATGCCCCACAACCTCTACCTGCACTCGTCAATTGTGCAGACGCGGATGTTCGAGCGCACGCCGGAGGGAAAGCGGGAGGCCATCAAGTTTGCGACGATCGATTCGACGGCGGCCCTGATGTTCGCGCTGTTCATCAACGCCGGCATCCTGATCCTTGCCGCCGCCGCATTCCACTGGTCCGGACACCAGGATGTGGCGCAGATTCAGGATGCCTACCAGCTGCTGAGTCCCACGCTGGGAGTCGGCGTGGCCAGCACGTTGTTCGCTGTGGCCCTGCTGGCCTCCGGGCAGAATGCCACGCTTACCGGAACCCTTGCCGGGCAGATCGTAATGGAGGGGTATTTGAATTTCCGGTTGAGGCCCTGGCTGCGGCGGCTGATCACCCGGCTTCTCGCGATCATTCCGGCTGTCTGCGTGCTCGGGTATTTTGGTGAAAGCAAGACAACCGACCTCCTGGTGGCAAGCCAGGTCATCCTGAGCATGCAGTTGGGGTTTGCGGTCTGGCCGCTCCTGCGCTTCACGGGGGAGAAGGCGAAGATGGGAGAGTTCGTCAACCCTCTTTGGGTCGCGGTGCTTGGCTGGATGACGGCTTTGGCAATCATTACGCTGAATCTGAAGCTGCTTTTCGATATCTTTACGCCGGAACCTATCCGCAGGGTGTTCTACGGTGCCCTCGGCCTTCCCCTCCCTTAACCCCGCCATGTACCGCACAATCCTCATCCCAGTCGAAAACAGCCCCGCCGACCGCACCATGCTGGATCACATCAAGGCGCTGGCGAGGCCGGAGGGATCGAAACTGATACTCCTCCACGTCGCCGATGGATGGGTGGCCCGGAATTTCGATCAGCTCAATTTGGCGGAGAGCGAGGAGATCCAGGAAGACCGGGCCTACCTTGAGCGCCGGGGCGCCGAGCTGAGGGCGGAGGGGTTTTCGGTGGAATGCGTGCTGTCCATGGGGCAGCCCTCGGATGAGATCGTCAAATTTGTTCAGACCCATCCCGTGGATCTGATCGCGATGTCGACGCACGGTCACCGGTTCGTCGCTGATCTCCTCCACGGCAGCACCGCTGACAAAGTGCGCCACCTCGTGGACGTCCCCGTGCTCCTGCTGAAAGCCAGGCTCTGATCCGGGCAGGAATTCAAGGACGGGGTGGAACTTTCAGCGAGAGAGATCGCCCTGGGTGAGGAGCTTGAAGCCCTCGCCGGCGAGGACCGAACTCGCACATTCGTTGTCGTCCAGGTGCATCGCCAGCACGGCAAGATCATGCGGACGGACGAGCAGGGGGTAGCTGAAATACACGTTCACCTCCGCCATGAGGAGGGCGGAGAGCACGCGGGAGAGATCGCCCGGACCTTCCTTCAGCTCCACGAGCAGCATCTCGCATTCGCTGTATGGGATTTCATGTTCGTGGAAAAGATCCACGACCCGTTCCGGATCGCTCACAATCATGCGGCCGATCGCCGATTCCGAGGAGTCCTGTATGCTGAGTGCGAGAACGATGACGTGGCTCTGGTTGAGGAGCTTGACGACTTCCAGGAGCGCGCCGACTTTGTTTTGAAGGAAAACGGAGAACTGGCGGACTTGCGGGCTATTGAGCTTCTCGGCAGTTGGAAGCGGCATGGTTACTTGTAGGAATACACCAGACAGAAGTCCGCCTTGTCTCCCTCGACCAGCTCAAGGCGCACAAAATACCGTCCGCTCGCATCCGGGATCAGCCCGGCGGCAGCGGTTGTGCCATCCTGATAACTTTTTCCATCGACCGGACGGCCACTCTCGTCGAAGAGCGTGACGGACAATTTTTTGGCCGGGGCGAGAGCGGCTGCGGAAAACCAGTAGGCATTGCCGGAGAAGAGATTTACCTCGAGGACCTGGGGTTTGCCCTTCTCGAGAACGCCCGACCAGTATCCGTCGCGGATCTTGAACCCGTCGTTGGCGAACGCGCTGGCGAGTTCCAGCACCCTGCTGCGGGCGGTGCTGCGGTCACGGGAGTCCGTGGTTTCCTGGGCGGAAAGAATTGAGGCGGAGAGAAGAAGGATGCCTAGCGTCTTCATGAGTCTTTGTGTCCCTTGGCGATTTCGTCAATGAGCGAGTCCATGGTGGAAGACAGCGTGTTCACCGCCTCGGGGCCGGGTGGTGTGCGGTCCTTTGTATGGATCAGGTCTAGTATGGACTGGAGCTTGTGTTGCACCTCCGTGATCAGCGTGTCCTTTTGAACGCGTTCGGGTGTCTTCCCCAGCTCGGCCAGCAGGTATTCCACAATCGCGGGCTGGCGAAGGAGACCGGCGAGTCCCGGGCTGTAGTTTTTTGAAATGAAGTCCGAGGCCACCTGGGTTCCGCGGATCCACGCCCCGACGGTGACGAGGATGACGAGGTCTTTGTCCTTCTGCTCGGCCATGGAGAGTTTCACCTCGTTCTGGGTGGCTTCGAGCTCCTCGCGCAGGGCGCTCCAGTCATTGTTCTCCGCGAAGTCATTAATGCTGTTCCCGCGGCTGATCACGCTCTGGCTGACATTGAGTTTCTTGGCGAGATTGATGATTTCCTTCCCCGTGTTTTTGACTCCCTGCCCGTCCTGGGCTTCGACAGCGATGTAGCCATCGGCCACCAGAACACCGAGCATGAGGGCCATCTGCTCGCGGCTTGCGGTGACGCCGGCGGGCTTGGGGGCAAACATCTGCGTCCAATTCGGCTGACCCTGCTCATCCATCGCGGAAAAAAACTCACCCGGGGTGGGAATGGTGATCGCCTCCGAGAGGACGGCGGACTTGATCTGCTCCTTCGTCAGCGGCTCGGTTGCCGTCAACAGTCCGGCCGAGAGAAGCACAACGGCGGAGATGGCGCTGCGTGATGACATGAAAATTCTTCTACACCCTCGCTGTGGATATTGCCAGCGCCATTCCGCATTCGTTTTGGAAGTTCTGGCTTCCTTTCCCGTGGGCCCTTCGTTTAGGTTTGGTGGGATGCGCGGACTTAAGCGGACATTGCTGGCTTTTCTGGTGACGGGGGTCTTTTCTGCCGCTCCGTCGCGCGCTGCGGCGGGCGATCCCTCGCTGGACACCGGCCGCAATTTTGCACCCTTCGTCCTGTCGTTGAAGCCGACGCTCCAGATGAGCCCCCTGCCGGGTTGGATGCAGGGTCCGGCCGTGGTCCACGCGGAAACGGCGACCATCGAGATTCCGATTCCCGCGCTTTGGGCCGCTCCGGCCACCGAGGTTTTCGCGCTGACCGTTGTATTCAATGACCGTGGCGACGGGGGGCCTGCGGTGGAATGGCGATCCCCGAACGGTTCGACCAGCACCGTTTCCCAGGGGCTCGGAGAATTGGGCACCTCCCTGGGTCTGAACGCGAGGACAATCCTGCTCCCGCAGGCGCTGACCCGCGAGGGCGGGGTTCTGTTGATCTCCTATTACGCCAAATTCGATAAGCTCGTCAGCCTCGCTGTTCGGCCGGCACGCGAAAACCCGCTCGCTATCCTGGGCGGCGGGAGCGATCCGGTTCTCGTTGACGAAGCCCTGCGGGTCTTCGAACGCACCGAGGTGGATGGCCGGAGGCCGCTCCCCTTGAGCGGAGATATTCGCCGTGGATCGGTTGTTGAAGCCGATCTCTCGGCTCCGGTGCAGGAGCTCAGCGAGGAGCTCGAGTTCATCGTCCCGGTCCAAGGAACCGTGGATGGCGCGTTGCTGAAACTCGATGTCCTCGGACTCGACCCCGAGGCGTCGATCCAGGTCCGGGTCAATTCAGCCTCCGTTGGACCGCTGGGGTTCTCCCAGTTCCGGCTGGATGATCCCGCGCTCGTGCCGGACAGTCTCGGACGGCTTGTGCTGGCCGGGTGGCGGAGTGGATATGTCTTCGTCCCGGCCCGCCTCTGGCGTGCGGGAGAGAATTCGGTCGTCCTGGTGCTCAAGAGATCCGACGCCGAGACCGGGCAGCCGGTCTTTATCAGGAATGCCGGGCTGCACGTCCGGTTTGGCACAGAAGCCTCCCAAGAAACCCAACCCGTCGGCGAGCCGGACTTTTCGATACCCGACCCACTAGTGCCGAATCCGCAAGATCCCCCGCTGCCGGAGATCGTTACCGGCGTTCGCTAGAGTGGGGGCTGCCGCTACTCAACTGCTGCCAGCCACGGACGATTTCCGGATCAACCTCCAGCCATATCCGCCCCAATGACCCGCAGAAAATTCCTTGCAAAAGCTGGCGGCGCGTTGGTTGCGACCGGGCTCGGGGGGTATTCCTACTGGGAGGCCGGGGAGCTTGGCCCGCGGCTGCTGAGTGTTCCGATTGCAGGGCTGCCAGCAGGCTTCAACGGCTGCCGGATCGCGTTGCTGGCCGACCTGCACCACGGGTGGTTTATTTCCCGGGCCTACCTGGCCGGGGCCGTCCGCCTGGCCAACTCGCTCCAACCGGATCTCATTTTTCTGCTGGGCGATTACGTTGACAGCAATGCCGCTTATATTGCTCCGGTCATAGAGGAACTCGCACACCTGCACGCTCCGCTGGGGGTCTTTGCGGTCCAGGGGAACCGGGATATCCGCGTCAACAGGATCCTCACCTCAAGGGAGTTGGCACGGCAAAAGATCCCCGAGCTCACGAATGCCGGGCGCTGGATTGAGCGCAACGGATCGAGGATCTGGATTTGCGGGTTTGACGACTCGACCAGAGGGCATCCCGATGTGGCCGCCGCGCTCGCCCTGGCACCGCGCGAGGCTGTGGCCATCGCGATGACACACAACCCGGATCTCACTCAGTCACTCGACGATCCGCGTGTCCAACTCGTCTGCTGCGGCCACACCCACGGCGGACAGGTCGATTTTCCATTTATCGGACGGCCGTTCGTCCCCTCGGCCTACGGCCAGAAATACGCCCTCGGCCTCGTTCAGGCCCCGCA
>CAZSDC010000163.1:0-7237 GCA_964605515.1 uncultured Chthoniobacter sp. | reverse complement strand
GCTCGATGTAGCGGCTGATTTCCTGGGCGCGGAGCAGGCGGATGCGCATCTCGGGATCATCCACGGCCGGACGATACGAGCGGTTTGAACCAGAGATCGAGAAACCGGCTTTGGCAAAAAGCGATATGGTGGGTTCCATTAAACTTCCCGAGGGAAGCCCGACAGTGAGAGTTTTTTCTTCCATGCGAACCGGGGAGCCTAAGCGGAAACCCTGGCCTTGGCATGCAAATTCTCGCTTTGGGATTTACCTCGACCGTATTTTCGATTTGGCTCATGGATTGCGCGCAGCCAACCACCCAGCCGATTCCTTGACAAATTTTTCAACCCGGTGAAGACGATGCCCTCCCCTACTCCGACCTCGGAGCCACCAGCGAAAATGCGGCCCGACAACCGGACGCGCTTCCTTGCTGCGTGCCGGTGCCAACCAGTGGACCGCGCTCCCGTCTGGCTGATGCGCCAGGCCGGACGGGCTCTGCCGGAATACCGGGCGCTAAAGGAAAAGCACACGTTCTTAGAACTCGCCCGGACGCCGGAGCTTGCGGCAGAAGTCACGCTGCAGCCGATCCGTCGGTTCGGTTTCGACGCGGCCGTGCTCTTCAGCGATATCCTCGTCGTGCCCGAGGCCATGGGGCAGCCCTATCACTTCCGGGAAGACGGTGGGGGTATCGAAATGGAGTTTGCGCTGCGCACGGCGGAGGATATCCGGCGGCTCGACCAGCACCATGCAGTCGAACGGCTCAAATATGTCGCGGACGCGCTTGCGCTGATCAAACCCGCGCTGGACGGGCGCACCGCGCTGCTCGGCTTCGCGGGCTCGCCGTGGACGCTCGCGCGCTACATGATCGAGGGCGGCAGCACCGGCGGGTCTGACCGCGCAAAGGCGCTTTTTTACTCGGAGCCGGTCCTGTTTGGAGAGCTCATGGAAAAGATCACCGCAACCGTGGCCGGTTTCTTGCAGATGCAGATCGCCTCAGGTGCGGAGGCGGTGCAGATTTTTGACAGCAACGGCGATCTCTTGGCAGACAACGCTTTCGAGGCGGCCTCGGGCCGCTGGATCCGCGAGGTCATCTCGGCGCTGGATGGAAAAGTCCCTGTGATCCTTTTCTCCAAAGGCGCGCACGGGAGGCTCGGGCCCCTGGTCTCGACCGGCGCGAATGTGTTGAGCGTGGACTGGACCCAGCCGCTGGCTGAAATCCGGGATCTCCTGCCCGGAAATGTCGGAGTTCAGGGCAACCTGGATCCCTTCCTGCTCACCACCACGCCGGAGCTGGTCGCCACCGAAACCGCACGGATTCTGCGCGACATGGACGGACGCACCGGCCATGTGTTCAACCTCGGCCACGGCGTGACGCCGGATGCGAAGCTCGAGTGCATCCAGTCGCTCGTGGATACAGTCAGGGGTTTTCAATCCTCAGTTTTCAGTGGTGAGCAAAGCGGGGGACGCGCCTGATCCACAATGGCTTTTCTGAACACTGAACCACCGAACGCTGAAAACTTGTCCTCATGAGTGCGCTCCAAGTCGATCTGGATCTGGTGAAAAAATACAATGTCGCCGGTCCGCGCTACACCAGCTACCCGCCGGCGACGAAATTCACCGACGAGGTCTCATGGACCGAGCTCGACGCACGCATCGAGGCGAACAACGCCGGCGCACGCGATCTGTCGGTATATTTTCACATCCCGTTCTGCGAAACCCTTTGCTGGTTCTGCGGCTGCACGACCGTCATCACGCTCAACCACGACAAGGGCTCCGACTACATCGACTACCTCGGGCGCGAGGTCGCGAAGATCACCCCCCGGCTGAATCCCGGACGTCAGGTCGTGCAACTCCACTTCGGCGGCGGGTCGCCGACATTTCTTCGACCGGATGAAATCCGGCGCCTCGGCAGCATCATCCACAAACATTTCAATTTTTCCCCGGAGATCGAAGCGAGCGTGGAGGTGGATCCTCGACGGCTCACGCGCGAGCATCTGGCGGCCCTGCGCGAGATCGGGTTCAACCGCGCGTCAATGGGCGTTCAGGACTTCAACCCGCGGGTCCAGGAGGCGGTCCACCGCATCCAGCCGCGGGAGATGACGCAGCAGGCGATGGACTGGATGAGGGAGCTCGGATTCCGCTCGATCAACCTCGACCTCATCTATGGGCTTCCGCACCAGACGCCGGAGTCGTTCAACGAGACGCTCAACACGGTTCTTGAAATGGAGCCCGACCGCCTCGCCCTGTTCAGCTACGCCCATGTGCCGTGGATCAAGCCTGCCCAGAAAATCCTCGAGGCAAAAATCCTGCCGTCTCCGGAGACGAAGTTGCAGGTGCTCAAGCTGGTGATCGAAAAACTGACTGCCGGCGGCCGTTACGTCTATATTGGCATGGACCACTTCGCGCGCCCCGACGACGAGCTCGCCGTCGCGCAGCGGGACAAGCGGCTCCAGCGGAATTTCCAAGGCTACAGCACGCGCTCGGGATCGGACATCTACGCATTCGGCATGTCGAGCATCTCGCAGATCCCGGACGCCTACTGGCAGAACGAAAAAGAGCTGCCGAAATACCTGGACGCCGTCGACGCCGGAAGGATGCCGTGGCACCGGGCGTATTTCCTGACAGAAGAGGACAAGATCCGGCGCGAAACCATAATGCGCGTGATGTGCGATCTGTCGCTCGATTTCGACGCAATGTCAAAAAAGCTCGGCATCAACTTCGCGGGGCATTTTGCCGGTGAGCTGGCCGCCCTCGAACCATTCCAGGCCGACGGCCTGGTGCGGCGGTCGGCAGAAGGCTTCACCGTCACCGACAGCGGCCGGCTTTTCATCCGCAACATTGCGATGTGCTTCGACAACACGCTCGCCCCCGCAAGCGAGAAGAGGCACTCGAAGACAATTTGATGAAATCCGTCGCGATCATCGGGGGTGGCATCACGGGCTTGACCGCCGGGTTTTACCTTGAGCGTGCGGGCATTCCCGTGACGGTTTACGAGTCGGGCGGTCGCGTCGGCGGGGCGATCCGCTCCCTCCGGCAGGATGGCTATCTCGCGGAGTTCGGGCCGAACACGATTCTGGAAACCTCGCCAAAAATCGCGCGGCTCATCCGGGATGCGGGGATTGAATCCCGTCGCCTTGAGCCGCCGCCGGAAGCCGACGCGCGATACGTGGTCCGCTACAAACGTCCGATCGCCATGCCCGGCTCGCCGCTTGGATTTTTTACGACGCCGCTTTTCACCCTCGCTGCCAAGCTGGCAGTCCTGCGCGAGCCGTTCGTGCCGCCGCGCCGCGACGGTGTCGAGGAGAGCATCGCCGGGTTTGTCGTGCGGCGGCTGGGCAGGGAATTCCTCGATCACGCGATCGACGCGATGGTGGCGGGCGTTTATGCGGGTGATCCGGCGGCGCTGTCCCTCCAGCAAGCGTTCCCAAAGCTCGCGGCCCTTGAGGCCAAATACGGTTCGCTCATCAAGGGGCAGATTTTCGGCGCTCGCGAGCGCCGGGCCCGCGGGGAGATCGCAAAGGATCGCGCCCCGAAGTTTTCCTTCGACGAAGGACTTCAGGTGCTTCCGGATACCCTGTGCAAACGCCTTGGCGATGCGGTTCGTCTCAACACCCCGGTCACGAGGCTCACACCGGATTCCGGTGGTTGGAGGCTGGAATACCGCACGCCAGACGGCGAATCGCGCGCCGACCACGGCGCCGTTGTCTATGCGGGCACCGCATTCCAGCTCGCGGAGTTGCAGGTCGGGACATCCGCGGAACTTCTCGACCTCTCTCCGTTCTCCGCGATCCGCCACCCGCCGGTAGCGAGCGTGGTATTCGGTTTCCGCCGGGAAGATGTGGCGCATCCGTGCGAGGGCTTCGGCGCCCTGATCCCGAATGTCGAAGGGTTCAAGATCCTCGGAACAATTTTTTCCTCATCGCTGTTTCCGAACCGCGCGCCCGCAGGACACGTCACGCTCACCAGCTATATCGGCGGCGAGCGGCATCCGGACCTTGCTTCTCTTCCGCCCGAAGAACTCTATGAGCTGACCCTGCGGGATCTGGGCCTGCTGTTCGGTGTGAAGGGCCGTCCCACATTCCGGCATTGCGCGTTCTATCCAAGGGCGATCCCTCAATACAATCTCGGCTACGGACGATACCGCGCCCTGATGACAGAAATCGAAACCCGATCCCCGGGCCTCTATTTTGCCGGGCACTACCGCGATGGGATTTCCCTTGGCGACTCGATTGTTTCCGGTTGCAACATCGCGGAGCGGGTTGGAAAGTCGCTGGTCTTATGAGCAAACCCGGCGTCCTGCTGATCAACCTCGGCTCTCCCGACTCCACCTCCGTCCATGACGTGAGGAGATACCTGCGGGAATTTCTCATGGACCCCCGGGTGCTCGACTCGCCGTGGCCGGTCCGATGGAGCGTCGTGAACCTGGCCATTCTTCCGAAACGCCCGGTGGAGTCGGCGGAGGCGTATAAAAAGATCTGGACCAGCGAAGGTTCGCCCCTCGTTGTCACCAGCCGGAACGTGCAGATCGAACTGCAGCGCCGGTTCGGCGGAACCGCAGTGGTCGAGCTCGCGATGCGATACCAGAACCCCACAATCGAGTCCGCCATTGCGCGACTGCGCGAACAGGGGGTCACGGACCTGCTGGTCTTCCCCCTGTTCCCGCATTATGCGATGTCGAGTTTTGAAACGGCGGTTGTCCGCGCGCAGGAAGTAGCCGCGCTGCTGGCTCCGGAAATGACAGTGAAAGTGGCCGCCCCATATTTCGCCGACCCCGACTACATTGCGGCGCTCGCGGCCAGCGCTGCGAACTTTCTTGGCGCGGGCTATGACCACCTGCTTTTCAGCTTCCACGGCCTGCCGGAACGGCACATGCGCAAAGCCAACCCGGGCCATTGCCTGTCGACACCCAACTGCTGCGACACTCCGGGCCCTGCTCTCCGCACCTGTTACCGTGCGCAGTGCTTCGCGACTGTCCGCGCCTTTGTGGAAGCGACCGGGATTCCCGCAGACAAGCATTCCGTCTCATTCCAATCGCGGCTCGGACGCGAGCCGTGGCTGAAACCCTATACCGATGTTGAATTCGTGCGGCTCGCGGAGGGCGGCGTGAAAAAACTCCTGGTTATCTGTCCGGCATTCGTCTCCGACTGCCTCGAAACCCTCGAAGAAATCGCCATGCGTGGACGAGAAGTCTTCCTCGAAGCCGGAGGTCGGGAATTCGCCCTGATCCCGTGCCTGAATGAGCACCCGCGATGGCTCGACGCCCTACAGGGGATGCTGGCCCGTGATCTCCTCTGCGATGCATAACGGAGTTGATCGAACATCTCCTTCGATCCCGCATCCTTTTGTCCCTTGGTCCGGGCTACGCAGGACATCCGCCGCCTGCAGGATTTATAACGCGGATGCCGTCCTGTTCTCCCATCGGGTGAGCAGATGGATGACAATATTTGTCCCGAACTTGTAGGTTTGGGTGAGGGCCTGTGGCGTGAGATTGCGAAGGTAGGTCTCTCGGTTTCCCCAGACGACTGTGTTGATCGCGACAAAGCTGTTCCGCTCATTCCTCCTCAGATCCACCTGGCCTTTGTCATTAAGGCCGACCTGCCACATGTCCCCGTAATCGTTCGCGGTGTAGAGGACAGCAATTTCTCCGTGAATTTTGAGCGCATAAACGGGTTCTTTGTAGAAGTTCAAACCGGCCGGAACATCCTTGACCTCCGGGAAATAGGCCCCGGCAAAGATCGGGTGGTTCAAAGGAACGACCTCCCAATCCTTGTCCACATCTGGAATCACGCGCCTCATCTCGCGGCGGAACGCGATGTCGAACCTGGAGTTGCTTCCCGGCACGGAACTGTCCCCCCAAATTGCGCCGCCCAAGCGGACGTATTTTTGCAGATTTTCCACTTCTTTGTCACTGAGTTTGAAGTCCCGGGTTCCGGTCATGAAGACAAAGGGCGGCGGACCGCCGGTCTCTTTTTCCCCAACGAAAAGCTGGTCGCTGTCGAGCCGGATTGCCTGGACGTTCTGGTAGTTCGTCTTGACCTTGTTCTTCGAGCAGGCGTGCATGAAATCAAGCAGGTTCGGAAGGCTCCCGTTCTCGATTTTATTGTTCTCCTGCTGGATAGTGGAATTCCAGTTTCCCCCTGAGTATTGCCCGATGTAGGCGGTGAACACAAACTCGCGATCGCGGATTCCAGTGCCCTTGGCGGGGACTTTTCCGTCGGGGTTGTGGTCTTTTGTAAACGCGTCGATATCATCCGCCTCCTGACGGGAGAGATGGTCGCGACTGGCAGGCGTGATGTGTGCGACTTGTATTCCGGATGGCGGGAAGGGGCTGATGGGGGCGATGTCCTGCTGCGGAACCCGAAAGTTTGGCTGCAAAGGCGCAATGGTTTCAATCACGCGCATCGGGCCCGTCTGCGGGGCCGCGATGCTAGGCTGTTCGGGAAGCTGCTGTTCCTGGGTGGGCGGCCTGGCGGCCTTCTCAGTCGCCGCAACAAAGCGGCTGCTCGGCTCGCATTGGAAATCCGGCGGCTCCTGGACCGCCTGAAAAAGCACAGTTGTGCCGAACAGCGTCACCAGGATGACGTGCAGCACAAACGAGATTGTGAAATCGCGCGAATCGCTGAATTTATCGAACAGTTTCTGAAGAGGGGAGGATTGCCGGGAGGACATGGAATTTCATTAACAGGAATCACCCGTTGTTGCGAGGAAAACTCCGCGAGGTCGAGGCCTGCAAGTCCGGAAGCGAATCGTGAAAAGTCTTCCCCGGCCGATGCCATGTGATAAAAACGTGGTGCGGGGGAGCCTATGCGTTTTCAGACAAAAGTTTTTCTCTATTCGCTGGTGGTCGCCCTCCTGAGCAGCTTCCTCGCAGCCACGTTTATTTACCTTCCGGCCCGGAAGCTTGTCTTCGGGCTCATGCAGACCAACGTGCTCTCGATCGCCGCCACCACGGCCTCCCTGCTCGATGCCTCTGAACACGAAAAAATCCAGACCAGGAATGATCAATCCGGGGGGCCGTATCAGCGAATCGAGGAGCAACTGCGGAAAGCCCGGAATGCCAACCGGCGCCAGGATATCAATGTGAAGTTTCTCTACACGATGCGCCAGTATCCGGAGAATCCCGCCAAGGCCCAGTTCGTGGTGGATTCCGAGGAACGCGGCGAGGACAAGTCAAATGTTGGCGACATCTACAAGGTCGATAACGAGAACTACAAATTCCGGCTGAACGACTACCAGGTCGAGGATCGTTTCCTCCACGAC
>CAZSDC010000162.1:0-7300 GCA_964605515.1 uncultured Chthoniobacter sp. | reverse complement strand
CAAATGTCACTGGAAAGGAATTTCTCAAGGACATCATCCACCTGAGTCCCGCGGGGGAAGCGCTCTGGCTCAAGCTCACGATGCCCCATTTTAAGTATCTGCCGGACCAAAAGCCCTACTGGCACGAGTGGGTGAAGGTTTACACACCGGACGGCCAGATCTTCGCTTCTGACAAAAAGGAATATCCCGACGAAAGCAAGCTCCTGACCAAACCGGTTAAGCTAACTTTCGAGGGAAACCGGGTCGATCTCCTTTCCAGTCCCACCCCGAACTCCAAGTTGGGAACCGCCAAGATCCTGATTGACGGCAAGGCCCCGTCTTCATTTCCGGAACTCTACTCGGCGACCAAGGGGTCACGTCCGCCGGATTTCTTTCAGCCGATGTTGCGCCGGGCAGAATTGGGGAAGGACCCTGTCCTTGAGGACTGGACGATTACGTTCAACAAGATTTCAGCGGACGGATCGGATTTTGAATATGACGTCAAGGGCTCGGTCACCGGGCCGGATGGCCATGGAAATGCAAAAGATCGGTTTGTCTCAAATTCCGGCCGCCTGATCCTTGAGCCCGGCCAGTTCATGATTAAGGATTTTGTGCAGAAAATTCGAAAGGGTGTCCCCTATCCGGACGGCACCGCGTGTACCGTTTCGGTGAAGGGCAATTTTGCGGATGTCTGGAAACCGCAATTGCCAAAAATTCCGGGAAGCGAAGATCGTTGCACCCTGGCTTATGGCTTGGGAGAAGGAACCCATACGTTGGAGATTATTCCAAACGGAGATGGCGACCTGCCGTTGCGGGCGATCGTCGCCCATCACCCCCCAAAGGAATTGACCGCGGCATCCCAATGAGGTCTTATCCTCAGCCACTGCAATACTCTTTGCGCATCAAGTGACCATTACCCCCCCCTCCGATCGACACTACAAAACAGGCACCCTCAGCTATACCAAGAGCGGGCTTTTTGTGCTCTCGTTTTGGCTGTTGTGGGGGGATTTTGCTTTCAATTTCTTCGAATCGGTCTTCGGGAAGTTTCTCCCGATCTATCTCAAGGATCTTCAAGCATCGAATACCCTGATCGGCGTGATGAGCGGCAGCTTCGCCGGGCTGGTGAACGTGCTGTTTCTTCCCGGCATCAGCCGCTGGTGTGATGATTTGCGGACGTCCATCGGGAGACGTATCCCGCTCCTCTACGTGGTGACGCCGCTGACGGTTATTGCCGTCGTTGCCGTCGGCTTCGCTCCCGAGATCGGCAGCTGGATGTTTGATCGATTCTCGGTCCATCTGCCCTCCTCGTTGACTAAGGGGGTTTTGATTCTTGGCCTTCTCAGCTTTTTCGTCGTCACCTTCCACTTTCTCAACATGGTCCTGGTCAACGCCTACAACTGGCTGATCCGCGACGTGGTGCCCCTGGAGGTGATGGCCCGCTTTCTGGCCTGGTTCCGCACTGTGGGGACAGTAAGCGGAACGCTTTTTTTGTGGTTCGTTTTCCCCCACTTGATGACGCACAGGAGGGAGATCTTTCCTGCTGTCGGCCTCTTTTATCTCGTCGCATTTATTATCATGTGCCGCAATGTCAAGGAAGGGGAGTATCCGCCACCCACGCCTGCGGAAGACCGCCCGGGCATCCTGAAAACATACGTTGTTTACTTCCGTGAATGCCTGCAGATCCCTCTCTACCGCAATTTCTTCATCGTTGCCCTCCTCGTGATGGCATCGCTCAACTGTGCCGGGAATTTCATCACCCTCTTTGCCAGCAGCACTTTGGGCCTCGACATGGGCGGCATGGGCCATATTTTTGCCTGGACCGGGGTCTGTTCCATCGTCTTTCTCTATCCGATCGGCTGGCTTTGCGACCGGTTCTCGCCCATGCATGTGGCCTTGGGGGCGATCACCACTCTGTGCCTGGGAGCCATCCTGGCATCGACTTTCGTCCACAGCCAGAATGGCTTTCTGGTGTATTCGCTGGCGTTTTCCCTGCCAGCGATGGCTTGGGGTTTGAGCCTTGCGGCTACTTCAATGAAGCTTTTTCCGGTCGGGAAGTTCGGCCAGTTTTCCGGAGCGCTTAATGTTTTCGGGTGCGGGGCCTTAATCGTCGGAAATATCCTGATCGGCGCGCTCATGGACTGGTCGCATGACAACTACCGAATGGCCTTCCTCTGGACGGCAGCCATCTCTGCTGCCGCCATCTTTCCCATGCTTCTCGTCATCCGTGAGTGGAAACAGCACGGCGGTCCCGACAATTACGTGCCTCCCCTCCCGACATAGATGCGGCTTCAGTGGTAAAGAGAGGCCCTGGACGCTGTAGGGTTCGAACCTACGACTTCCACCGTGTGAAGGTGGCACTCTACCACTGAGTTAAGCGTCCGTGCAGAGGGCATGGAGTCTAATCCTTCCACCCAAACTGGCAAGCCAATATTCCGCTTTACGATGGAGCAAACCCCATCCGGCGAAAATTATACCAGATCTTTGAAATAGCTGGATTTTATGGCGAGGGGATTTTGGTGAAGGGCAAGGCGGAAGACCAAGCGCTATCCCCTGCGATAACGTGCGGGATGACAACGAAGCCCTGCGCCGAAAGATCAAGGCAGGAGGTCCGGGTATTTCAAAGATCTGGTATTAGTCCGGGTAGATTCTGGCAACGCGGCCCTTGATGCCGGTGAGGATATCCCACGGGATAGTATCCGCCTGGGTGGCGAGGTCCTCAGCGGTGATAGCTTCGCGGCCTTGGTTGCCAAGGACGACAGCCTCCTCGCCCAGGCGGATGTCTCCGGCTCCGGTTACATCCACAACTATCTGGTCCATGGTCACCCTTCCGATCAGTGGACAGCGTGTTTCGCGGATCAAAACGCAGGCCCCTTTTCCAGAAGCCTGTCGGGGAAATCCATCAGCGTAGCCGACCGCGAGGACTGCGACACGGGTCGGCCGGGATGTGATAAACGTCCGCCCGTAGCAGACGCCAGCGCCAGCCGGAAGTTCCTTCACGAGCGTCACGCGCGTTTTCCAGGTGAGTGCCGGCCGGAAATATTTGCGAAACTCCGGCAGGGGCGAATACCCGTAGAGGAGAAGCCCAGCCCTGACAATGTCGTCCGCGTGCTCAGGAAACCGCAAAATTCCCGCGCTGTTCAGCGAATGAATTTTTGCCCCGGGCACCAGCCGCCGAAGCCCGGCGACCGTCTGTGCAAACCCCTCAAGCTGATTCCTGGTGAACGGTTCATCCTCATCCGAACAGGGCAGATGGGTCGAGAGACTGTGGATCGCCACTCGTCCAGCGATGCGGGCGATTTCGTTTGAGGCGGACTCCCCGCCATAGCCGACGCGTCCCATGCCGGTATCCAGCTTAAAGTTTACAACAGCCTTTCCGCAGGCAGCATAGCCCTCTGCCTCGTCCGCGCTGGAAATAGTCACGATCAGGCCGGCGGAGACCGCAGCCTCACGCTCCTCTGGAAGGCACGGGCTCAGGAGCATGACCGGCCGGCCCGTCTCGGCGGCGAGGACAGCCTCTGCCTCGGAGAGGTTGGCCACACCGAAGATTGCCACATCATGCGCCAGAGCTTTGGCGACCTGTGCGGTGCCGTGCCCGTAGGCATTGGCTTTCACGACAGCCAGAATCCCGGGTTTTGGGCCAACGGCTTTTCGGATAGCAGCCAGATTGTGGCGGAGGGCATCGGGAGCGACTTCCGCCCACGAACGCAGCGCGGGAGAGACAGAAAATTGAGGCATGGCAGGAATTGCACTTCATTTTGCACAGACTCCCCGCTAGGATCCAATCTCCATTATCTCTCGATTTATGAACACCGTCTACCTCATCGCCAATGGCGACCTCCGCACCTCGGCAAACCAGAAATGTGAAGCCGCACAGTCTGCGATGGAAGCGCAGATCACCGCATCTCTCGAAAAGGAAGGCTGGTCGGTCAAACGCGCACATGCGTTTAACCCGGCGAAGGGGCATGGCTTTATCGACAGCCAGAAGTATGGGATGGAGGTTTTCCGGGACATTCCGGTGGACGCCCCGCTTATCGTTGCCGAGGCGGTCTGGCAATACAGCCACCACGTGCTGCACGGCCTGATCTCACACGGAGGCCCGATCCTCACTCTGGCCAACTGGAGCGGCACGTGGCCGGGGCTGGTGGGCATGCTCAACCTCAATGGATCGCTCACCAAGGCCGGGGTGAAATACAGCACGCTTTGGAGCGAGGATTTTACCGACGAGTATTTTCTCAACGGACTGCGTCGTTGGCTGAAAAAGGGGAAGGTGAAGCATGACGAATCCCATGTGGTGCCGTTCAAAAAGGCCGATGTGCCGGACAGCGCCGCAGCCCTCGGCAAGAAATTCGCCCGCAAGCTCCTGAAGGAAAAGGCGATCATGGGAGTCTTCGATGAAGGCTGCATGGGCATGTTCAACGCGATCATCCCCGACGAACTCCTCCACAAGACCGGGGTTTACAAGGAACGCCTTAGCCAGTCCTCGCTCTATGCGAAAATGCTCACAGTGCGCGACGACGAGGCCTGGGCGGTCTTCAACTGGTATAAAGACAAGGGGGTCCAGTTCCGCTTGGGCGGAAACGAGGAAAACGACCTCACCGAGCACCAGATCCTCCAGCAGTGCAAAATGTATATCGCCGCCGTGCGGATTGCAGACGAATTCGGCTGCGCCACCATTGGCATTCAATACCAGCAGGGGCTCAAAGACCTCTCGCCTGCGTCCGACCTTGTCGAGGGCACGCTCAACAACGTGGACCGTCCACCGGTTTTCTCCGAGGACGGACGCGAGCTCTTCGCGGGCGAAGCGATCCCGCATTTCAACGAAGTGGACGAATGCGCCGGCCTCGACGGGCTGGTCACCTACCGGATCTGGCGCGAACTCGGATACTCCCCGGAAAACACCCTGCACGACCTCCGCTGGGGACGCCAATATAAGGACGAAAAACTCGACGCTTATGTGTGGGTGTTTCTCATCAGCGGCGCGGCGCCGCCCGAGCATTTCGTCGGCGGATGGGCCGGGACCTCGAGCGAGCGTCAACCCTCGATGTATTTCCGTCTCGGCGGGGGAACCCTCAAGGGGATCAGCAAGCCGGGCTGGATCGTCTGGAGCCGTGTCTTTGTCGAGGACGGGGAACTGAAATTCGACACAGGCCTCGCCGAGGTCGTCGAACTTCCGCAGACCGAAACCGATGACCGCTGGAATCTGACCACCCCCCAGTGGCCGATCATGCACGCCGTCCTCCAGGGAGTCACCCGCGACCAGATGATGGCACGCCATAAGAGCAACCACATCCATGTGGCCTATGCCCCGACGAAATCCGGGGCCCGCCGCGCGCTTTACGCAAAGGCTGCCGCGATGAACGAACTGGGCCTCAAGGTTGCGATCTGCGGCAAGGTCTAGGGCGGATTCTTTTTTGCCCGCAAAATTTGACGTGGCATAGGCATCCTGCCGATGCTGGGGGCACGTGTCTTATTGGAACGCATTGCGGTCCCATCACGCTTCTCCAGCCCACGCGTTCCTCCTTGCCAAGCGGCTGCATCCCATTATCCTGCTCCGCCTCTATCTATGAATATCAGCAACCTTATGATCCTCGCGCAGGCTGCCGCGCCTGGCCAACCGCCTCAGAACCTCCTGGTTTCGATGATGCCTTTGGTTTTTATCTTCATCATCTTCTACTTTCTCCTCATCCGCCCGCAGCAGAAGAAGCAGAAAGAACACGAGAAGCTCGTCCAGGCGGTCAAGACCGGTGACCAGGTGATTACGAGTTCCGGCATCCACGGCACGATTTCGAACGTGAAGGACAAGACGGTCATCGTCAAAATTGCAGACAACGTGAAGGTGGAATTCGACCGTGCGTCGATTGCCGTTGTGGAAAAGCCCTCGACCACCACCTGATCCATCCCCCGGCTCTGGCAGCCGCATCAACCACCTCCTTCATGTCACCTGTCTTCACCTTCCTCTTCGGCCTGGCGCTCCTCGCGCTCTTTGGCTGGTATTTCGCCACCGAACTTGCCTCCCGCAAACGCTGGATCGGCCTCGTCCTCACTGTCTGCCTGACAGCGTATTGCCTCGGGCAAATCTGGCCGCCGAAGGAAAAGATCCGCCTCGGTCTGGACCTCCAGGGGGGAACGTCCTTCCTGATCAAACTGATCCCGCAAACCGAGGGAGGGATTACCAAAGACCTCCTGGACCAGGCGGTCGAGGTCATCCGCAAGCGCGTGGACCAATACGGTGTGAGCGAGCCGGTCATCAGCCCACAGGGCAAGGACCGGATCCTTGTTCAAATCGCAGGCCTCGACGCGAAGCAGACCGAAGAGGCCAAAAACCAGCTCCAAAAGGTCGCCAAGCTCGAGTTTGCAATGGTCGATCCTGGTGGAGATGCGCACGTGTCACGGATCCGGGCAGGGGAGGAAGTCATGCCGCCTGCCTACATTCTCAAGGACTACAAGCTGAAGAAGGATTCCAAGGACCCCAAGGACGTAACCCAGATCCTGATCACGCGGCGGCCGGCGCTCACCGGCGAGCACGTCGTCCGCGCGTTTCCGTTTTTTGACCAGCAGGGCTACGGGGTTTCCCTCGAGCTCGACGCCGAGGGAGCAAAGATTTTTGACGAGGTCGCCGCTCAGCACAAGGGGCACCAGATGGCGATCCTGCTCGACGGCGAAATCCTCTCGGCGCCTACCCTGCAGAGCGACCATTATTTCGGACGCGCCCAGATCACCGGACACTTCACGGACAAAGAGGCCCGTGAGCTTGCCAGCGCGCTCGAGAACCCCCTCCGCGTGCCCGTGCAGATCGAGGAAACACGGAGCGTCTCGCCGACTTTGGGGGCCGACTCCATACGAAGCGGGCTGGTGGGCGGGCTGTTGGGTCTCGTGTTCGTGATGACCTTCGTGCTGATCTACTACCGGTTCGCCGGCGTCGTGGCGATCTTCGGGCTTCTGATCAACATCGTGATCCTCTTCGGCCTCATGGCGATGTTCCACTTCACGCCGACGCTTCCCGGCATTGCGGGCATCATGCTCACCATCGGCATGGCGGTGGATGCGAACGTCCTGATCTACGAGCGGCTCCGCGAGGAACTGGCGGCGGGCAAGTCCCTGCCGGCCGCGATCAACGGCGCCTACGACAAGGCGTTCAGCGCGATTTTTGACGCGAACGTTTCCACCCTCATCACCGCTGTGATCCTCTTCTGGCAGGCCACCGGCTCGGTGAAGGGCTTCGCTGTCACCCTGACGCTCGGCATCATCGCCTCGATGTTCTCCGCCCTGCTGATCACCCGCACGGTCTTCCGCTGGCTCGTGGACAAAGACCTGCTGAAAA
>CAZSDC010000161.1:0-7344 GCA_964605515.1 uncultured Chthoniobacter sp. | reverse complement strand
CAGGCCTCAGCCAGACGGGACGGCCAAGGCGGCTGCCGCAAAAAGCTCCCGCCATCCCGCCGGCCACTGCGGCGGTCAACCATATCGGAAATGCTGGCGGTATCGCGACAGAGGAGACCCCCATCCCGGCCAGCGCGGCAGCCGAGTTGACAAAAATAAACGGAGCCGAAACCGCTGCGGCCTCGCGCGGACCCGCCCATCCGGCGAGCAGAAGCAGGGGGGTGAGAAAGATCCCGCCTCCGATCCCGACCAAACCGGAGAGAAATCCGATGATAACCCCGCAGAACATCGCAAGGCCGATAGGCAGCGGGCGGAGAGGACCGCTGCCCTCGGGCAAGAACAGCCTGATCGCCGCCACTATCAGAGCGATTGCGACCAGCAGGAGAAAGAGTTCGGACCGGACATGCAAACTTCCGCCGATCCAAGCCATGGGAATCGCTGTCACGGCAAACGGCCAAAAAAGCCGGAGTCGAAAATGATCTGCCCGCAGGAAGGCAAATGTCGCTATCGCGGAGACGGCCAGGTTCATCCATAACGCGCAGGGGCGCATCACCTCGGGCGTGAACCCGCTCAGAGCCATCACCGCCAAATACGCCGATGCCCCCCCATGCCCAACGGAACTGTAGAGCATTGCGGCGGCAAAAAATGCTACGGCCAGAGAGCTGGAGTTTTCGATCATGAAACATCCAGAACCGCGAGGTCTTCCGGTGAGTTGAGGTTGAAAAATATGCCTTTTTCCTCTGGCGGCAGGCTTTGAGTAACCAGAAACCCTTTAGCGCGCAGATCGTTGATGGCATCCTGGAGCTTCCAGCGCCCGTTCCGCGCTGATTCCAAAAGAACAGGAAGCGCCTCGACCGGATAGACCGCACACAGAGGTTCAAAAAAGGAGTCGGTTGCCGGGATCAGCCCTTGGCCCGGCCGGCATGCACCGGCAAGTTTTCGCAAAACTTGAGGCACCATCCTGGGCAGGTCCACGGCAAGAACTAGAACGTGCGAGCCGCCTCGCGCCCCGGCCCATTCTAGCGCGGCAAGGAGTCCGGCCATCGGCCCCCGCGCAGCCGGATGATCCTGAACAAATGCGTGCCCGTCGGGCAACCATTGAGGGCGCTCCGGGGCGAATACTGCCACCGGATCGCAGATCGAACTCAAAAGATCGATCTGCCGCCGCCAAAGCGGCATGCCTCCGACCTCAAGAGAGGCCTTGTCCCGCCCCATGCGGGTTGACATTCCACCAGCCAGGAGAGCGGCGAAGGTCCATTTATGACAGCCATTTTGATCCGGCTTCAACCAGCCATCACTCCGAATGATCGCCCGCAGGCCACCTCGTCCCCGCATCCAGGCTTCTGCCTCGGGATGAATCGCGCCATTCATCCAGTAGCACGGACGGCATTCTTCGGTTCCCAGAAAGCGCACCCCTTGGATCTCAAATTCCTTGCCGATCAGGGCACCCAGGTCCAGCCCTTCGGAAATGACGTTGCGCCTTGTGGCGGAGATGTCGCGGAGATCCCTCGAAACACCAAGCTCCTCCCACATGCTGATCAGATTCTGCCAGTCGTAGAACGTGATCTGCCCTTTGTAGTCGGGCTTAAAATCAAAAAAACGGTCACCACGGATCCCCCTGCCCGCGAGACATTCGATCTCCGGGACTTCAATAATCGAAAAACCTCCCGGGCGCTGTCCGTGATGGCCGAAATAGTTGTGACCCGGAGAGATGAAAAGGTGGCGGATCATGGCTGGGTATAGGTATGCACGCTGGTCTTGGCGGAAGGCAAATAGTTCACCCCGAACCAGCACGTGCCGAGAATTGCGACGGCGGCGAGCAAAAAGCCCGCAGCAAAGCGGCGGGCCTGGGAGTGGCGAAGCCGGATGTGAATGTATCCGAGGTAGATCGCCCAGGTGAGGAACGCCCAGGTTTCTTTGGGATCCCAAGTCCAGTAATGCCCCCAAGCTTCTTTGGCCCAGAGCGCGCCAAAGAGTAGTCCCATCGTCAGAAACGAGAGGCCGATCCATACCGCATGGTCACAAGCTGGCAGGGTGTCGTCTCCCGTCACGAAAAACCGTGCGGCCCCGAGCGCCGAAGCGGTCAGGAACGCGTAGGCAAGGATATAGACGACAACATGCGGGACGAACCACGGGCTTTGGAGCGCGGGCATCAGGGTTTTGTCGAACGCTTCGGGCCGCGCTAGGTTGATGCCCAGAAAAACCACAGCCATCGCCGCACCGTAAGCCATCGGCCAGTGGATCCTCCACCGCAGCGAGACCCCGCAGGCGACGGCTGGCAGAAGGATCGCATACAAAAGACGGGTCTCCCCAAGCGTGCGCATCGGCGGACGTCCGAGCCCGCGCCAAAGCAGGAGAGCATACGTGGCGAGGAGGGCGACCCCGACAACGTAGAGCGCGATTCCGGCTCCCCGCCGGCGCTCGGTCCGCAGGAGCAGTAAGCCTCCCAGCCAGCAGGCGGCGGCAGCAATCGCGAATGTGAGGAAGCGCTCGTTCATGGCGGGAGGCAGGACTCAAACGGATTGCGAAACAGCATGGCCACGGCCCCGCCCAGCATGAGGAAAATTCCGGTATAGACGGACGGAAGCCAAGGGTCGCGCACGGCCTCGATCAGGCACTGGTCGGTCTGGCCGTTCGGCGAGAGATCGTAGTTGGTCAGATAAAGCGTCCACCCGTCGCGGCGAAGCGGCCGGTTGACCTCGATGCTGACGTCTTCGAATTTTTGGTTGTGACGGAGGACGGTGACCTCTGCCGCAAAACGTTTCGGCGCGCCGGGGCGTTCGCCCTCATCGGGATACTGCTCAACATAAAACCGCTGGAGAAACAGCCCGAACGGAAGGTAGCCGTGCCGCCCGGCGGCATCCACCACCATGGCCTCCGCCTGGCCTTCGACGAGGATCATCCGTGCGCGAATGATATCCCCGGCTCCAAACATCGCGGATGCGACGACCACCCACAGGCCGATGTGGTTCAGCGAAAAAAACCATGCCTTCATCCCCAGTGAGCGCACTTTGCGGAGTGTCGCCAGCCCGAGGTTCGTCAGCAACAGGAGCATCGCAACCGCGAACGGCACGCCGTTGAAAACGTGGTTCAGCCCGAAAAACTGCACCCACCCTGGAGTCTGCTCCGGAGCTTGCGGGATGATCCCGCCCAAGGCACCGAGCAATCCGACGCCCAGCATCGAGGCCAAGGCGAAGGGAACCCCGCCAAGCCATGCGACAAGCCGTCCATCCGAACGCGAAAGCAAAACCAGCCAGCCCAGAAAAAGCCCGAGAAAGACCGCGTTCGTCGGCCACGAAGGCGGGACGAGCGCGCCGCCCCCCCGCGCAAACTCGACCACCACCCCGGCCACAACGGCACCCGACACGGCCAGCGCGGCGTGCGCGTAGCCGGGCTCGCCCGACCATAATGCGGACAGGGGGCGTCGGGAGGTGGCGGTCATCTGTGGAACAACGGCATTCCTTCCGCCTCAGTAGTTTGACTTGCTCGCGTCGGTTTTCGGAAGCTTCGCCTCGCGGGCCTTCGCCTCCGCATCCCATTTCGGCACGACGTTCTCGAGGAAGTCCAGCTTCTGGGCCTCGATTGCCGCCATGTCCAGGCCGGTGTAGGCCTGCGCCTTCTCCTTTGTCGAGATGTCCGGCATGGGAACGGGAAGCGGGACATTGCGCTTGGTGAGAACAACCGCGAGTTCGCGGCGGGCCTGTTCGCCCTTCTGGATCGAGGTTCCGAGCACGCGTGCGGCTTCGAGCGGCGAGTGGAACCCGAGCGCGTTCGCCGCAGCAACCCAATCCCACCGCCACTGGGCATGCCGGATCAGTTGGAGGACGGGCTTCATTTCTTCCGCTGTCGCCCCTGCGTCCCACGCGGCCTTGGCCTCGACGTGCGCATGGAAAAGCGCGCTCTGCGCGAGGCCGAGCAGTTCTTTCACCCGGTCCTGCCGGGCATAGACGTCACGGAGCAGGTTGGCTTCGCTCTCCCGGTGGCAGACCCCGCAGGAGGCCGAAATATTCTGCAGCGGGCTGGCCATGTGGTGGTTCGTGAATTTTATTCCGCCCTCGCTCTTGTAGGGCATGTGGCAGTCCGCGCAGGAGACTCCGCGCTGGGCGTGGATGCCGGTCATGAACAGCTCGTAGTCGGGGTGCTGGGCCTTGAGCATCGGCGCCTTGCTGATCGCGTGCGTCCAATCCGAAAACTCGATGCTGTCGTAGTAAGCCTCCATGTCTTCAGCGCTGAACCCTTTATCCCACGGGAACGTGAGGTATTTGTCCGGTGGCTTGAAGTAATACTCGACGTGGCACTGAGCGCAAACGAGCGAGCGCATCTCCTGGTGGGTCGCCTTGTTGATGTCCTGCCCCCGCCGCTCCATGGCTTCGGCGAGTGCGGGTCTGGTGATCCGCAGATTCATTGTCTTCGGGTCATGGCAATCCTGGCAGCCGATCGGGTTCACGATCTCGGAGCCGAGATCCGCCCACTTCGCCTTGTAGAAATTCGCCGCGCCCATCTCGTTCATTACGCGCGGCACGTCGGTGCTCTTGCACGTCCAGCAGGTGCCGGGTAGGGGTGCCGTCGTCCGCAGAGTCTCCCGGATGTCCTTGATCGCGTGGAAGTGTCCTCGCGCCTGCTTATAGTCGCGCGAAAACGGATAGCCTGCCCAGAGAACGACAAGATCCGGCTGCTCGGCAAGGTAGTCGGTCGGTGCCGAGCCGCCATGCTTGCTCTTGAAGTCGGTCTTCGAGGTCCTCATGTAGGACTCGTATTCGCGCGGGTAGTTCTGCCCCCAGACCTCGTTGCGCGGCTCCCAGTCAGCGATCGGGCTCACGGTCTGCACCCGGAACGATTCCTGCCGGCGCTCAAAAATCGAGGCGGCCAGCAGCCCGATGGCAAAGACGGCCGCCAGCGTTCCGAGGTAGAGGACCCAGCCGAACCAGGGTTTCTTTTCGACGATATCAACGATGCTTTTCATGGTGTTTGTTTGTTTGGAGTCTGGAATGTCCGGCGATGCCAGCCGGGGAGAACGGGAGAGAGTTCGGGCACGCGGGCGTTCGGGGTTGATGCCCCGCTGTTCCCGCGTCCGTGCGGGGTTTCGCGGTGGCAGTCCCAACAAAGTTTTCCTGTGCCGGCTTGGACTTCCTGCCACGTCACCGCCAGATGGGCGGCGTGATTGAGCAGGCCCCCGTGGCAGCGGATGCAGTTGTTTTGCACCGTCCACTGGCCCGGCGCATGCATCCGGATGACTTCCGGCTCCATGTGGAAAGTGAACATGAAAGCGTGGCGCGTGCCATCCATCGCCTTGAACGCATATTTGAGCAGGACATTTTCGTGCGGTACATGGCAGTCGTTGCAAACCGCCACCCGCGCGTGCGACGAGTGCTGCCACGTCGCATACTGCGGAGCCATCACATGGCAGTTCACGCACGCCTTCGGATCATCGGTCAAATACGAGGAGGCATTGGAAATGTGGAATGCCAGAGCCCCAATCCCGGTAAACACTCCGGCCGCGATAATCACCGGCACCCGCCAACGCTTCGGGGGCAGCACGTGTTCCACCACACGCCACATCGGGGTCAGAAACCTTGCGGGCAGATTTCGCGCGGATCCTTTTGATGGAACCCTACTCCTCATTGGCTTTGGCAGTCCCCGGAAGAATGAATGCGCCCCAGATCAGAACTCCTGAAATCCAGGCGACGGCCGCATAAGCGTAGTGACTCATTTGCACCTTCGGCAGCCAGTCTGCCGTCACCCGCGTGAGCATGGCAAGAGAGATCAGCGCGCACAGGACGAGCACGGGCCAAAGCGATGCGCGGAATTTCTCCGATTGCCCGCTGTGCCCAAGCACCACACGGCTAGCAACAGTGAAGGTGAGAAGACTGAATCCCGTGATGAAGACGACGTGCAGCAGGGTGAACGCGCGTTCGGGCATCAACGCAAGAAGGATGTAGCCGAGCGGAATCGCAAACAGGGCGATCCGCAAGCCGAGAGCCAGCGATCCCCCGCCGAAACCGGCCTGATGCACCGGCACCTCACGGAAAAAATACACCAGCAGCGCCCCTGCCCGCAGGGCGTAGCCCCAGCGCGGAAAACCTGCCACCTCGATGGCAAAACTGGCGACAACCGCCAGCCCGCAGATCGCAGCGAATGCTGCCCGGCGCTTCCACCCCGGCGGAAGTGCCAGCGATTCCGGAAAACTTTGCCGGTTGGGAAGCCCGAAAAACCGTGGGAGCAGGAACGCCCCGATACCCATGACCGGGAGGAGGATGAAACCCTGATAGACCAGCAGCTTCGCAAAAGGCTGCAGCCAGGAAGGCATCAACCCTGGCGTCGCTTGGGAAACCGCAAGCCCGAACGAGCCTGCCAGTGCTGACAAAAGCCCCATCGCGACAAGAACAAACGCCGGCGGCGGAGTGTCCTTGCGAAATAATGTTCGTACGCCGAGCAGGAACACGAGCGTGAATATGGTGCAAAAAAATACCAGATCCCCCCACATGGTTCGACCGGAATATTGGAGCCAAACAGTGCAGGCCAGAGCCGCGCCACACCCCATCGTTTCGAAGATCGAGACTTTCGGCACCCCGAGCAACCTCGGCAGCGCGGTGCCGAGGAACCCTGTGACGAAGCAACCGAGAAACCCTTCAACCATGATCCGCGCATGCGGGACGCCCGGATAAGCGGATGTAATATTCCAGACAAAGAGAGGCCACATCATCACTCCGAATATGCCGATTGCCGCTCCCAGCGGGAAAAGCAGACGGAACGGTTCGCCTTCCGCAACCAACCGCCAATAACCTTTCGCCGCAGCCCTCGCCGGCTTCCAAGAGCGCAAGCCGGAAGATCCGGAAAAGGAATGTCGTGCGCTGGCGATGCTTTTCACGCGGGTCATCCTGACAAAAGCGCGAAGCTATTACAAGAATTAAAGACCGTGGTATCTTTATTGTCTTCCTTTTCCGGTGGCGCGGGTGTTTTGTTGGAACCGCCATGAACAACCTGCCAGCCAACCCAGCCATGCCGCTGACACGCCCCTACGAGTGCGGGGCAGATCTCGCCGAGCCCGCGAAGCCGCGCATTCTTTTCACCAGCGTTTTCGGCCCCTATGCGAGGGATGACGAATTCGGGAGCCGGGCGATCAACCCGATGGAGCTCTACCACAACCAGGTGACGCGGGTGCAGGGGCCGTTTTCGCTCCGGATGTTCCACCGCTCTTGGGGGCTGATGATGATGCGCGACAATGTCTCCGCACCGAGCTCGCTGCTGGATTTTCCGACCCGCGAGCGGTTTATCCAGGAGCTGAAGACCGAGCCCTACAACATTGTGGCCATCAGCGCGATCCCGCCGAACTACCTCAAAGCC
>CAZSDC010000160.1:0-7350 GCA_964605515.1 uncultured Chthoniobacter sp. | reverse complement strand
GTCGCGCCTCACGATGAAGTATCCGGGTGTGATCATGAAGGGCCGCCGAGCCCGCGGCGAGGTCATCTCGATCGCGCTTGCAGGCGATGGACAGCACCAGGACACGGGAGCGAAGATGGTCCATGCCGCTGATGACACCACGAGCAACATTGTTTCGAAGAGCATCAGCCTCGGCAAAGGTCGCTCCACCTACCGCGGCCTCGTCCAGATCGGCCGCCACCTCAAGGGGTGCAAGAACAATACCGAGTGCGATGCCCTCCTCATTAACACGGAGAGCAGGACGGATACCTATCCTGCCATCACGGTTCGAGGCAAAGAAAACGCCTGCCAGCACGAGGCCTCGGTGAGCAAGATCAACGCCGAGCAGATCTTCTACATGCAGCAGCGCGGGATTCCGAAGGCGGCCGCGATGAGCCTTGCGGTGAATGGGTTCGTCAACGATCTCGTCCAGCAATTTCCGATGGAATACTCGGTCGAGTTGAAGCGGCTGATCGATCTGGAAATGGAAGGTTCGGTCGGTTGACCTCGACCCCGATCATCTGCGATCATGAGCACGTTACTTATGGAAAATGAATTGGCGGTCCCTATGTGGCCGGAATGGTTCGACCAACGGGCCGCGATGCGGGACTACGAAGCGAGCCCTCAGCCGACCCGGAAGGACGAGGCCTGGAGGTTCGCGAATATTGCGGCCCTGGATCCTGCGGCATTTGTGCCCGCAGCCGAGGTTTCTAACGAGGGCCGCCTCATCGTGGCATCGGCCGGAATGGAGCGCTTCTCAGCAAAGATGATCTTTGCGAACAATTTGCTCCTCCACGACGACTCCTCAAGGCTTCCCGAAGGTGTCATTTTCGTCCCGCTGGAGGTTGCAGCGCGGGAACATGAGGCTTTGTTCAGAAAATATTTCATGGCCCAGCCTGTTGAACTGGGGTCCCACAAATATGCGGCTCTGCACAAGGGACGCGTGACGAGCGGGGCATTTCTCTATGTCCCGCCGGATACCGAGGTGTCTCTACCAATCGAGATCTTTCATTGGGTCGAGGGCAGGGCGGCGTCGGTTTTTCCGCATACGCTGATCGTGTGCGGCGAGAACAGCAAAGTCACTGTCGTGGACCGCTTCCAGAGCGCCGACGGGCTTGCGGCGTTTGCCTGTGGGGTCAATGACCTGCACCTGGCCCGGGGAGCCAGGCTGACCTATGTCGCCGTTCAGGACTGGTCGCGCGATACCCTCGCGTTTCATCTGAACTCTACCATCGTGGACGCGGGTGCGCTCTGCACGTCGCTCACTGCGAATTTCGGCGGGGGATTTGTCCGGGGTGAGAGCCTCAGCCGGCTCGTGGGAGAAGGAGCCCGCAGCGAGATGTATTCAATCAATCCGATGGAAGGCACCAGGGAACTGGATCAGAGAACGCTGCAGGACCACGTGGCGCCGAACGCCACGAGCGATCTCCTTTACCTCAACGCCCTGGACGACAAGGCCCGCACCATCTTCGCCGGCCTCATCAAAGTGCAGCCGGGCGCGAACGGGACGGACGCTTACCAGAAGGTTCGCAATCTCATCCTCAGCGACGAGGCGGATCCGAACTCGATGCCGGGTCTCGAAATTCTCAGCGACGAGGTCCGCTGCTCGCACGGGGCCACGAACGGACCTGTCAGCGAGGACGAGCTTTTCTACATGCAGGCGAGAGGGATCCGCCGCGAGGCCGCCAGCCGACTCATCGTCAACGGATTCTTTATTTCCCTCCTCGAAAAAATTGTGGACCCGGAGCTTCGCGATTACCTCGGGAAGCTCGTTGCCAAGCGCCTGTTAGTAGGGTGAGCCTCATCCGGCGGCCAGGAACCCCCGTCGCAAAGCATGCTGCGGGCACTCTTGCGCGCCCTGCCGACATCTGGCATGTTGCGGTCGCTCTCGAAATCGGCTGCAATGCATCTTCCTCCTTCGACGATCACCAAAGAAAACTCGCGGCCATTTCCAAGTTCGAGTTTCTTTCCGTCTGAGGGCCGCGTCTCAATATGATCTCCGAATCCTTCCCGGCCCTGGACGCGATACCTGGGATCCGCGCGGGCTTCACCCTGCGGGTTCCCGGGCTGGATGTATGCGTCGAGCGTGAGGAGGCGCTTGGGCGGCTCGGACCGTCCCAGCTCCAGGCTCGCAAGGAGGCCGGTTTCGAAGGCATGACCTTCGCCACCGCGGAGCAGGTTCACGGCAGTCATGTGGCCGAAGTTTCTGCCGGTTCCCATTTGCCAATCCCGAATACCGACGGGCTTCTGACTACCGTTCCGGGCATCTGCCTCGGGATTTATGTCGCCGACTGCGCCGCGGTTTTTCTTGCCGACCGCCATGCCCGCGGGATCGCGCTTGTGCATTCCGGGAAAAAGGGCACCGAACTCGGCATCGCTGCCTCCGCGGTCAAAGCTCTTTGCTCTGCCACCGGATCTGCTCCTTCCGACATTGTCGCCCAGGTCTCCCCCTGCATCCGGCCTCCATTTTACGAAATCGACTTCGCTTCCGAGATTGTCCGCCAACTCACGGGGCTCGGGATCGGGGAGATCCATGATTGTGGCATGTGCACCGCCTCCAACCCGGGCCTGTATTATTCCTATCGCATTGAAAAAGGACGGACCGGCCGCATGCTGGCCATGATGGCAATCGAGCCAATCTTGGCGGCCGGCGACCGCTGGAAAACGTCGTGATGATTGGAATTCCTCCCTGTATCATTCCCGCCAACCTGAAAACCTTATGAGCAAAACAAAGTCAGGCATGTTCGTCCTTGGGGACGGCAGAAATGTCCTCCTCACTTTCCTGCTCGTCAGCTCGCTTTTCCTTCTCTGGGGATTTTGCAACGGGATGATTGATGTGATGGACAAGCATTTTCAAACCGAGCTTCACCTTTCTCTGGCCCAGTCCGCGTCGGTGCAATTCGCGCACTATCTCGGTTATTTTATCATGGCGCTGCCTGCGGGATGGCTGGCGACGAAGCTGGGATACAAGGGCGGGATCATCGCGGGTTTGCTCATGGTCGCAGCAGGCGGGTTCTGGTTTATTCCGGCCACCCACATCGCCTCATTCTGGGCGTTCCTTTTGGGTGTCTGCATCATCGCTGCGGGGCTCACGTTTCTCGAAACCATAGCGAATCCCTACACGACCGTCCTCGGCGATCAGCGCTATGCGGCCACGCGCATCAACCTCGCCCAGTCGTGCAACGGTATCGGCTGGATCTTCGGCCCGATCGCGGGAGCCGCATTTTTCTACGGCAAGGATGCCAGCGGAGCCGGCACCGGAGCGGAGACGCTCTGGATTCCCTACGCGGCGGTAGGCGTGGTCGTCCTCATCCTGGCTGTGGTCTTTTTCTTCGCTCCTGTGCCGGATGTGAAGATGGAGGACGACTACCACCTTGATGACGCGACGCTGAAAACCGCACGCTCCATCTGGAAGCACCCCCACTTCGTCATGGCCGTCTGTGCCCAGTTCCTTTACGTCGCCGCCCAGGCGGGCATTTTCAGCTTCTTCATCAACTACATGACCACGCAGACGCCGACCGTGCCGGATTCGTGGACCTCGGGCATGCTTAAGGGATGGTTTCAGGCGGGGGCAAGCGGCTCGCTGGCGCTGAGCGATCAGGGGGCTGCACAGCTCGCCTCTCTCGGCTTCATCTTCTTCCTCGCAGGCCGGTTCAGCGGGGCGGCAATACTCAAGAAATTTTCCGCGCACAAGGTGCTTGGCCTCTACGGCCTGCTCAACGTCATGGTGTGCCTCCTGGTGTTTTGCAAGATCGGCTGGCTGTCGGTGGGCTGCGTGTTCCTGAGTTACTTTTTCATGTCTATCATGTTCCCTACCATTTTTGCGCTTGGCATTCATGGGCTGGGCGCGCGGGCCAAACAGGCCTCCTCCTTCATTGTCATGGCGATCATGGGAGGAGCGATCCTGCCGAAGTTGATGGGGCATGTCGGCGATCTCTATGGAATGTCGCGCGCGTTTATCGTCCCGCTCGTCTGCTTCGCGTTTGTGTCGTTCTACGGCTTCGCCTGGCCGAAGCTCAGCGGGTCGGATTCGCTCGCGCGCCGGGGCGTCAATATCGGGCATTAAGCGGGGATCTGAGCCTCAGCAGTTGCATGCCGCGGGGAATTGCGGAATAGTTTTGCCTTCATGCCAATGATGATTTCAAAAAGTGACCGCCCGGCTGACGGGGTTCCGGTAGACAACCTGCACGTGGTGGGGGTCACCCGGCTGATCACTCCTGCCCAGATCAAGGAGCAGCTTCCGGCCAGGAGCCGGCATTTGCGGCTGGTCAGCGAGGCCAGGGCGGTCGCCAGAGCGATACTTAGCGGCGAGGATGATCGGCTGTTGGTTGTTGTCGGCCCCTGCTCGATTCACGATCCGGAGTCTGCGTTGGATTACGCGCGTCGGCTTGCGGCATTGAGCCGGGAAGTTTCGGACCGGCTCTTCATCGTGATGCGCGTGTATTTCGAAAAACCACGTACGACGATCGGCTGGAAAGGGATGATCAACGACCCGCATCTGGACGATTCCTGCGACGTGGCACATGGTATCGCGCTCGCCCGGAAGCTGGTTCTCGACATTTTGGATCTCGGCCTGCCTGCGGGCACGGAGTTTTTGGATCCTATCATGCCGCAGTACACGGCCGAGCTGATCAGCTGGGCCGCGATCGGGGCGAGGACGACGGAGTCGCAGACCCACCGCGAGATGGCGAGCGGGCTCTCGATGCCGGTGGGTTTCAAGAACGGGACCGATGGGAGCATCCAGACGGCCCTCGATGCGATGAAATCCGCCCGTGCGCCCCACAGTTTTCTCGGCATCGACCAGGACGGGGCGACGAGCATTGTCAAAACCGCCGGCAACCCGGACAGCCATGTTGTGCTCCGTGGAGGTCGCGACGGGGCGAATTACCACCCGCACCAAGTGGCGGCTGCCTGTGAGACGCTCGCCAAGTCAGGTCTCAAGCCTGTGCTGATGGTGGACTGCAGCCACGCAAATTCCGGGAAAGATCCGCTCCGGCAACAGGACGTCTGGAAGAGCATCCTTGCCCAGCGGCAGGGGGGGCGGCGGGAAATTATCGGGGCCATGATCGAGAGTCATATCCATGCCGGAAGCCAGCCGCTGGTCGCGACCCCGTCCGGTCTCAAATACGGGGTTTCGATCACTGATGCCTGCCTCGACTGGGAATCCACGGAGAACCTCCTGCGCGCTTGAGCATCGCGGAGACACGTTTTGCGGCGATTGATTTTGAGAGCGCGGGATCCGCGCCCGGACGCACCGACGAGCCGGTCCAAATTGCGATCGCGCATCTTTTGGGGATGCGGATCACCGGGGGATTGTGTTCGTATGTCCGAACGGAGAACCCCGTCACCTGGGCAGCGAGGAAGGTCCATGGCATCACGGATTCCATGATCAAGGACGCGCCGCGCTTCGTGGAGCTTTGGCCGCGGATCAAATCCGACATGGAGGGGTGCTGGATCGTTGCGCACGGAGCGGCTACTGAGAAACGCTTCCTGCGGGTCTTTCCTTTCCATTCGTTCGGTCCCTGGGTGGATACGCTGGATCTCGCTCGAGCCGTCTATCCCGGGCTTCCTTCGCACGCGCTGGGCGAAGTCATCAAGGCCCTCGGATTGGAGGATGAGCCGGAAATCCGCACCGATGATTTTCGCTGGCACGATGCGCATTGCGATGCCGTTGCCTCGCTCGTGCTCCTGCGGCATCTGATTGCAGTGTGCGGGCTGGCCGATTTGGACGCCGACGTTCTGAAGACCGCAGGACTCGAGAGTTACTTCAAGGTCCGCAGCGGAAAACTGCGGAAGGTGTAACCACAAAATCCATCCGCACATCGTGAGGTTCCCGTGGGATCGCTTCCACGATTTGATCCTCAAAACAAACGCCCACACGCAGCCCGCTCGCCGTCAGGAGGAAGCGGTCATAATATCCCTTCCCCCGGCCCAACCTTCCGCCTTGGAGATCGAATGCCAGACCGGGTACGAGGATCAGATCGAATCCGTTGCCGGCTTCGGAGGCTTCCGCCGGGGGCTCCAATATTCCGAAGCGTCCGGGGCGAAGCTCCTCCCTGCACGTGACCCAGTGGAACGTCATGTTCGCGTCGGAAATGCGAGGTAATGCGACCCGTTTTTCCTGTGGCCATGGATCGATTACATCCGGTTCACCTGACAGCGCGGAAAATGCGGCAATCCTCGCGGACGATTGCCACAACGGATAGTTGCGGAGCAGCTTTTCGAGGCTTGCTGAGAGGTCGGCGGCGCCTGCGCGCTCCCCGGCGATCACACGCATTTTTGCGCGGAGCTCAGTCTTGGTATCGCTCATGGGAGAATATTCAAATGGCGGGATGAGGCCCGCGTCGTCCTTCGAATAATAAGGATTGGACAGCTCCGGTCCCTCCATGAAGCGGGCGCCGCATTCCGTTCAGACCCGCCCGAGCCGCTGGCAGATTTCTCGGGTGGCAGTGGATTGGTTGAGCGTGTAGAAGTGGATGCCGGCGACCGCTTGGTCGAGGAGGTCGGCGCATTGCTCGGTGGCGTAGTGCAGACCAACCTGCCGGATCGCCTCGGGCGAGTCCCCGCCACGTTGGAGGGCTTTGAGCAGGCGGGCCGGAAAACGCGCTCCGCCTGCCAGTTCGGCCATCCGCTTCATGGAGGAGAGGCTGGTGACCGGCATGATCCCCGCAATGATCGGCACATGGATTCCCGCGAGCGCGCAGCGGTCTCTGAAGTCAAAAAAGTCCCTGTTGTCGAAGAAGAGTTGCGTGCAGATATAGTCGGCGCCCGCATCGATTTTGGCCTTGAGGTGATCCATTTCGATCAGGCGGTTGGGGGTGGCTGGGTGGCCTTCCGGGAATCCGGCCACGCCGATCCCGAAGCCGTGCGTGTCCAGATGCCCGGAGAATTGTTTGATGAACCGCACAAGGTTTGCAGCCTGCGGAAAGACATCCTTCGAGTGGTCGTAGTCCGGCTGGTCGCGCGGCGGGTCGCCCCGCAGAGCGAGGATGTTGCTGACACCGGCTGCGGAGTAGCGATCGAGGATCGTTCCGATTTCCTCCTCTGTATGCCCGACGCAGGTCAGGTGAGGGATCGGGTCGAGCGAGGTGGTGGTTTTGATGCGGACCACGAGCTCGTGAGTCAACTCGCGGGTTGTGCCTCCGGCCCCGTAAGTAACGCTCACAAATGCGGGCTTGAGCGGTTCGAGCTGGCGGATGGTTTCGAACAGCTGATCCAGCGCCTGCTGGGTTTTTGGCGGGAAGAACTCGAACGAGAACGTCGGGGCGTCCTGCTTCAGGATGTCTGAGATATGCATGGTGTTACCAGCCGAGGACTTTCGCGAAGATGAGC
>CAZSDC010000159.1:0-7357 GCA_964605515.1 uncultured Chthoniobacter sp. | reverse complement strand
CGCTGATCGAAGCCCCCCGTCCAAGTGAAACTGTTCCCCGATTGGAGTTCGACTTCGGTGTTTTGGGATTCTCGGTGAGACTGAGCAGACTGGATTTATAGGGGGAGATGTTCAGTGCCTTGAGGGATACGGTTCCCCCGGGCGAGACAATCCGGCCCCGGACATCCACATTGGAGCCGGTCAGCGAGATGAGTCCGGACGGGGGCGTGGTCAGGGTGACGCTCTCCGGCACGATGATCCCGCCGTCTTCATTATTCACCGTCAGCGAGCCGAATCCACCGTCGACCAGCACTTTGGGCGAAAGATGGAAATCGGCAACATGCGTGGAATCCAACGCCACCGGCACCCCGGTGCCATCAGTCGAAAACGGGGCAATTCCGCGCACGCCCGACTCGTCAATCGTGACAAGCGGAGGAGTGGGATAGCTGGTCAGGAGCACAGATGTTTCAAGAATGGGATCTTTGGCGCGGAACTCTTGGGCGCGGAACGACAGAGCCAGCGTTCCGGACTTTGACAGATCGCTCGAAGACCCCTGGGACCGCAATTGGTGTTCGCCTATGATCGTGGCACCGGAGAGCTTTCCGCCAAGAGCCATCGCGGGGGCGGCGATGGAAAGACTGCCCGCGTCCGTCCCCTGAATATACGAGCTTTGCGTGTATTCCCCGGTGGGATCGAGGGCGACCTGATAGGTTTTCGTCACGCCCCATTTCGAACTTGTCTTCGACGTGATGCCTGTAAAAACGCCGTCATATACGCGGTCCGGAGTGGCGTTGGCAATATCCACGAGCCGACCATTCTGCAGCAGGCGCGTCGTCCGGACTTTTCCGCCTTCGTATCGGACCCAGCCACCGGAGACATCGATCGTCGAACTTTCCTGCGTGATGACGGATTCCCCGGCGGATATCGCGATGCTTCCGCCGGCCACCGTCAACTGACCGACGGTCTTCTCCACGAGGCCGACGTAGCCAGAGACATCCCCCAGCGGAGTTCCCACCCAGCTCGATCCGTTATACGTGCCCTTTTTCCTGGTGTCGACCGTGAGCTGTAACCCTCGAACCGCGCTCGTCCTCTGCAGGGGTGAATCCGCAAGCTCTGTTCCTCTCAATTCCACGGTCAGGAGGGTTTGCGACATTGGCACCGAGACATCGGTGGTTCCCGAGACATCAAGCAGGACCTCCTTGTCGAGATAGACCTGGCCGCCGGTCGAGACAAAATCCGAAGTCGGGCTGCTCACGCTCTCAACGTATCCCCAGTTGCCGGCGCGGACCGTCATCTGGGCGTTCGGCGCGAGAATTGCCGAGCCCTGAGCGAAGAAAACATTCCGTCCAGTCACGTGGATCTGCGAGCGGAGCGCGAGTTCGGCACCGGTTTTTGTCTCTGTGCTTGACGTCTCGGGGAGTATTCTCGTGACGCTGCCCGTGCCGAAAGTCACATCCCCGGTCGAACGCTTCAGGAACGGCTTCTCGTTTGATGTGGTGGCATCAGTCGTGGGGTTGGGAATAGCGTCGTAGCTCGCGTCAATATCGATCCGGCCGTTGAGGGAGACCGACGTGGACGACTCCAGCACACCAAGCTGCTTGACGGATTTTCCAGCGATCCAGATATTTCCCCGCTGCCCCTCGATGAGCCCGCTGTTCGTGACCGCCCCGCCATTCCCGACCGAGCCGACATAGACGTCCAAGCCCCGCAGCGTCGGATCATCGAAACCCTTTTCGTCCTTCTCATGCCCGATCACGCCGACCTGCCTGCCCGCAGCGAGGATCGTCTGACCGGACGGGGAGGAAAGCGTTCCGGCGTTTGCCACATTCGCCCCTGCGAGCATGATGCGGCCGCCGCTGCCTTCAGCCGTCAGGGGACTTGATATCGTCGCTCCCCGCTCGACGGTGACATCTCCCACCGTATCGCCTTCGGCCGCATCGAAAAGGAACTGCATATTGCCTGTCGTCTGAGTCAGGAGTCCGTTCGTCAGCAGGTTCTCGTTGATCGGGAGCGCGGCCGCCACCAGGGAGCGAGCGTTCACCTGGCTGCCTGCCCCGAAGATGATGCCGTTCTGGTTGATAATGTAGACTTGGCCGTCGGCGTTGATCTTGCCGCGAATCTCGGATGGCTTCCCGGAAGGATCGAAAACCTTGTTGAAAACGATCCATTTACTCGATTCCGTCCCTCCGGCTGTCTGGTCGAAATTCACGGTCGTGCCCGAACCCACATCGAATGTTTGCCAGTTGAGCAGTGCCTGCTTTTTTGTCTGTTTGATGCTGACCACGCTTCCAGACTGGACCGGCAAATCGGCCCCCTCCCACTTCGGAGAAGCGACGATCGTCGAGGCGCCTGCGGACAACACATTGCCTGTCAGTCGCTTCAACCCGCCTGAGGGGTTGGTAGCCGCATCGTAGAGCCCGTCGGTGAATCGCACGCTTCCGACGGGTGTTTGGGCCGATGCCTGCATCTGACGCATGGCGTTCACGACCTGCGTCGTCCGGGCGAGGCGGTCAACGGCTGTGACTCTGGCCAACTCGGCGGCCTGCGCTCCAGAGCTTGCCTTGGGATCCACTGTCTTTCGCCCCGCACCGATAGAGGTGCCTCCCCGCAAAATGTCTCCAGCGACAAGCCCCTTGCCGGAACCGAGCAGGAGGAGCGTCGTCACGAAAAACACTCTGAGAAAATCCGAAAACATACAACGACCACTTATATCGTTATTATGATGCGGATCAATTGAAAACTGGTCCAGCAGAATCCAGCCAATTACATATATAAAAAAAGGATTGCACCAAAATAAATAACGCTCTATTTGATCGTTATTCTTAATTAAGATTATGTCCGCTCAAACCACAGATCGCACCGAACGAGAAGCCTCCAGTTCCAGCCCGCAATACACCAACTGGCTGAAATTGGTGGCCCAACATGTCGAGGACCTCCGATTCGGCTCCGTGGTGGTCACGGTGCATGAGGGACGGGTGGTTCAAATCGAGGTGAGCACGAAGGTGCGCTTCGAGAAGGTTCACTGAACCTTGGAGGAAAACCAGACGCGAAAACGCGATGACATCTGACAAACGAGAACAAACGAGCCTTCCGAGAGGTGCGCGACGCATTCGCCCGCGCATGCCCTCCTGCCGTCGGCCCAACCGGCCGGGGAGACGCTTTGTGACGAAATTGTAACATTGGCGACGTTGTGCCTTTCGCTCGCCAATCTTACCACCCATGAGACCGATGCCGTCATTTCTCAGACCTGCCCATCCCACTCGTGGGATTTGGGAAGCGATCCCTGTTGCCGCAGGGCGGGTCTCGATTTGCCTGATGGCGGGACTTTCCTTCGCGATGGCGCAGGGGAAGGCTGACGATCCGCCGCCGACGCAAGCTGTAGAAAAGCAGATCAATGCGACCACACCGGAAGCGCTCTTCATCAGAGAGTATCGTGTCATTGGATCAAAGACACTTCCGAGGGGAGAAGTGGAAAAGGCAGTTTACGCCTATCTTGGGCCAGGGCGTTCCGAGCAGGATGTCGAGCAGGCACGGGCCGCACTTGAAAAGGCCTACCATGATCTGGGCTTTCAGACGGTTTCCGTGAATGTCCCCCCCCAGCGTCCGACGCACGGGATCGTGGTCCTGCAGGTGACCGAGGCCACGGTTGGCCGTCTGCGGGTGAAGGGATCCCGGTATTACAGCGTCGAGCAAATTAAAAAGCTGGCTCCCTCGCTCGAAGAGGGGACGGTGCCGAATTTCAATGATGTCCAGCGCGATCTTATCGGCCTGAACCAGATTGCCGACCGCCAGGTAACGCCTACGCTGAAGCCGGGTGCCATCCCCGGAACGGTGGACATCGAACTTACCGTGAAAGACAAGCTGCCCCTGCACGGGAGCATCGAGTTGAACAACCGTTACAGCGCGAACACCACCCCGCTGCGGCTCGACCTCGCGGCCCGCTACGACAACCTGTGGCAGCTCGGGCACACGATCGGCCTCGGGTTTCAGATCGCCCCGGAGAGGCCGAGCGACGCGCTTGTTTATTCGGCCTACTACATTGCGAGGCTGCCTTCGATCGACTGGCTGGGCCTGATGTTACAGGCGACCCGGCAGAACAGCCAGGTGGCCACATTGGGGGGGACAAATTCACTCGGCAACGGCGAGATCTATGGCGCGCGCTTCCTTGTCAACCTGCCAACCCGCAAAGGCTTCTTTCACTCGCTCAGCGTGGGTATGGACTACAAGAAGTTCCTTCAGGATTTGACGATCGGGAACTCGCTCGTCTCCACTCCGGTCACCTACTGGCCGTTCAGCCTCAACTACAATGCCACCTCGATCGGAAAATACTACGAGACGGAGCTGAACGCGGGCGTCACTTTCAGCTTCCGCGGGACGAGCGCCCAGGAGCAGACGACATTCGACAACCGCCGCTACAATTCGGACGCCAACTTCTTCTACTTCCGCGGGAGCCTAGCCCACACCCAGAAGCTCCCATACGATTTCCAACTCTATGCGGGCGTGCAGGGACAGGCCTCGCCAACTCCCCTGCTGGACACCGAGCAGTTCAGCCTTGGCGGCATGAGCACCGTGAGGGGCTATTTGGAATCTGTGGTCGTCGGAGACAATGCGCTGTGCGGAAGCCTGGAATTCCGGAGCCCGTCGCTCCTGCATTGGCTGGGAGAAGGACATGAAGCCCGGGTTTTTGTTTTCCTCGACGGAGGGGTTGCGACGCTCAACGACCCGCTGCCCCAGCAGACGTCGGAGTTCAAGCTGTGGAGCTACGGGGTCGGGGGAACGATCAAAATTTTCGATCACATGAACGGAGAGTTTATCATCGGAGTTCCTCAAATCACCCAAGCCCCCTCCGAGGCGCACCAGCCACTTTTTACCTTCCGCCTCTGGGCCGAGCTTTAACATGAATACCCTGTCGCTAAACAAAACCGCCTTCGCTGTCTTCTTCGCCCTCCTCGCCGGCCTCACCCCCGGGCATGCCTGGTGGAACAAAGAATGGACCGCACGCAAGTCCATCACCGTCGATACCGGAAAGACCGGGACCGAAATCTCCGAACCTGTCGGCACCGCACTCGTCCTCCTGCGCCTGCATCAGGGGAATTTTAATTTTGGCGCAGCTAAGGATGGCGGCAGCGACCTGCGTTTCATCGCGGAGGACGACAAGACCATTCTCGAACACCAGGTAGAAAAGTGGGACAGCCTGATGAACGAGGCCTTTGTCTGGGTCAAGGTTCCTGACATCAAGCCCGGAGCACAGGCGAAATTCTGGCTCTATTTCGGGGTCGAGGGAGACAAGGTCGAAGAGGGTGCGAACCCCAAGGAGACCTACGATGCGGAGACGGTTCTGGTTTATCACTTCATCGCGGCGACCCCGGCGGATGCCACAAAAAATGCCAACAACGCAGCGACCGGAGGCACAACATCCGAAGGCGCCCTCATCGGTCCGGGCATGCGGCTTCTCGGAAACACTGCAATCAAAATCCCATCGAGCGCCACATTTCAGCATGCCGCCGGACAGCCTCTGACCCTTTCCACATGGGTCAAATCCACGACCCTCACAGACAAGGGCGTCCTATTCGACTGGACTGATGGCGGCAACCGATTCCAGATCGCTCTCGAGGCGGGGGTTCCCACCATACTGATCAAGA
This sequence comes from uncultured Chthoniobacter sp., assembly GCA_964605515.1. Lineage (GTDB taxonomy): Bacteria > Verrucomicrobiota > Verrucomicrobiia > Chthoniobacterales > Terrimicrobiaceae > QYQL01. The sequence goes on along the minus strand of CAZSDC010000159.1, from coordinate 1,736 downwards.
CTGCCTCTGGCACACAAAAGTCCGCGCCCGGAGCCCCCGTGGCTGCTGGAACGTGGAAACACCTGGCCGTCGTCGCAACGAACGCCACGACCACGCTTTATGTGGATGGCAAGGAATACGGGAAAATTGACTCGCCCATTCCGGCTCTGACCGCAGATGCCACCCTCGGGGCGGACAGTGACGGAAAAAATGGTGTCGTCGGGGAGATCGACGAGTTCGAAGTTTCCAAAATCGCACGCGGCACCGGCTGGGTCCAGTTTGCTTACCTCAGCCAAGCCGGGAACGATGCCAGCACGAAACTGATCGTCGCCGGAGAGGATGAAGGCAGCAAGGGCGGCGGCGGTCACAATGCCGCTCTCGAACACATCATGCTCTTCGGTGACATCGCCAAAAATATGATGTTTGACGGCTGGATGGTCGTTTTCTTCTGCTCGATCATGGCCCTCGTCAGCTGGTCGGTCGCCCTGAACAAATTCTTTTATCTTAACCGGATCCATAAAGGCAGCCTGGAATTCATAAGGCAGTGGAAGCACATAGCCAGCGACTTGACGGCACTGGATCACTCGGATGCCGAGAGCGTGAGCAGCCTTGGTGGAACGGCGAGCGTGAAGGTTCAGAAGCTGATGAAGCAGTCGCCGCTCTACCATATCTACCATATCGGCTCGGAGGAAATCCGTCACAGGATCGAGGACAAAAAGAGGCGCTTCAACGGACTTTCCGTGCGGTCGATCCAAGCGATCAAGGCGAGCCTGGACTCCGGGCTAACCCACGAGGTTCACCGCATGAACAAGGGGTTGATCTATCTGACAATCAGCATCGCGGGTGGCCCCTATGTCGGACTGCTGGGCACTGTGATGGGCGTCATGATCACGTTCGCGGTCATCGCAAAAAGCGGAAACGTCGAGGTGAACTCCATCGCTCCCGGTATCGCGAGCGCGCTTCTCGCGACGGTTGCAGGCCTTCTGGTCGCCATTCCTGCCCTCTTCCTTTACAGCTACATCAACGCCCGCATCAAGGACGCCATCTCGAACATGAACCTCTTCATCGACGAGTTCATCACCAAGATGGCGGAGTTCTATCCGCCAACAGGCGACCCCGGCGTCCCCGTGCGGAGGATGGGAGTGAAAGAAGAAGCATGACAGCCGGCGACGACAACAAGGCCTTTGACGACATCAACGTCACGCCGATGGTGGACCTCTACCTCGTGCTGCTGCTGATCTTCATCATCATGACCACAGCCGGCGTGCAGGGGACAAAAGTGGACCTTCCCAAGGGCAGCAAAGCCCCGGCGATCGGCGGGCCGAAAAGCAAAGCGGTCACGATCAACAACGAAGGCAAAGTCTTTCTCGATACCGTCCCGGTCTCGCTCGCGGAACTGGAAATCAAACTGAACGAATACAAGGTGAAGAACCCGGACTTTCCGGTCGTCGTGCGCGGTGACCGCGCGACCCAATACCAGATGGTGATGGATGCGCTCGATGTCATCGGCCGCGTGGGCATCAAGCAGATCGGCCTCGCAACCCAGGGACCAAAATAGAACATGGTAACTGTCGAAGACGAGGACGAAGAGCTCACCTTCTTCCAAAAACACGGAGTCAAGCTGATCGTGGCAGGGGTTATTGTCGTCGGCGCGATCGCGTTTTTCGTTTTCTCACCCAAAGAGGCCCCGAAGAAAAAAGCCACGGTGAACATGGTGAATATCATCCCGCCGCTCCCCCCGCCGCCTCCACCTCCAC
>CAZSDC010000158.1:0-7530 GCA_964605515.1 uncultured Chthoniobacter sp. | reverse complement strand
GAAGTTTCTCGAATCGGTCCAGTTTCAGCCCTGATCGAAATGTTGCACCGGTTTTTTGACGTCCTCTCGTCGCTGAAGCTGACCGTGATCTGCCTTTCGCTGGCGATCGTGCTTGTCTTTGTTGGCACGCTGGCCCAGGTGAATTTCGGAATCCACGAGGTGCAGCATCGGTATTTTCAGAGCCTGTTCGTGTGGTGGCCATCCGCCTCGCAGGGGCTGAAGATTCCGGTGTTCCCGGGCGGGCACCTGATCGGTGGCGTGCTCCTGGTGAACCTGATCGCAGCGCATGTGCGCCGGTTCCGGTGGACGTGGAAAAAGCTGGGCATCCAGCTCACCCACCTCGGGCTGATCATCATCCTGGCCGGCGGGCTTTTCACCGATTTGTTATCAGTCGAGAGCTTCATGCGGCTGGCCCCGGGCGAAACGAAAAACTACTCCGAGGACTCGCGGGACATGGAGCTCGTGGTGGTTGACGAATCGGACAAGGAACTCGACCAGGTCACCGCGATTCCGGAAGCAAGGCTCAAGCAAGGCGGAACAATCGAAGAGCAAAGCCTGCCCTTCCGCATTGTCGTCCGGCATTTCTACCAGAACTCGAGGCTTGAGCCGCTCGACAAGGCGGAGCCGAATGCCGTGCCGGCAGCGACCGCGGGCGTGGGTTCGCGGGTCGCGGTGAGGGAAGTTCCTCGGGCGACAGCGGAGAACGAGCGCGACCTCCAGAGCGTGGTGGTCGAGATCGTCCCGATCCCTTCCGGAGCCGCACCGACCGGCCCGTCGCCCGGCACCTGGCTGGTTTCCGACCAGCTTGGCGCCCCGCAGACATTTTCCTTTGCCGGCAAAACCTGGCGGCTGCTGATGCGTCCGGCGAGGTATTACAAGCCTTACAGCCTGACGCTGCGGAAGTTCACCCACGAGCGCTATGTCGGAACCCAGATCGCCAAGAATTTTGCCAGCCACGCGGTGCTTACCGACCCGGAGCGCAACGAGAACCGCGACGTGCTCATCTACATGAACAACCCGCTTCGCTACCGCGGCGAGACGTTCTTTCAATCGGGTTTCGAAAAGGACGACACGGCCACCATCCTTCAGTGCGTTTATAACCCGAGCTTCATCGCGCCGTATATCGCCTGCGTCGTCGTCGCCGCAGGATTGCTCTTCCAGTTCGGTTACCACTTTGTCGGATTTATCCGCCGGCGCAAAGCCGGCCACGCCCAATGAAACGATACGCCCCATGGATCGCCCTCGCCGTTGCCGTGCTTTGGGTCGCCTCGAATTCCCGGATGCCGAAAGCCTCGCCGGAGGGGTTCGATCTTGTCACGTTCGCGAAAGTCCCGCTGTTGTCAGACGGCCGGAACAAGCCATTCGACACGGTGGCCCGCAACTCGCTGCTCATCATCCGGGGCAAGCAGACGCTGCGGCTCGATGACGGACGCACCGTCGACGCGCGGCGCTGGCTTGCGGACGTGCTATTCAACGCGCCGGTCGCAGACAGCTACCCGTCCTTCGTCATCCACAACCCCGAAGTGCTCGGGATGTTCGGATGGGAACAGAACGAGCGGAAGTATTTCAGCTTTGCGGAGCTGCAGCCGTTCCTGGAAAAAATCGACACCCAGGGCGGACAGGTCGAGTCTGTTGAGTCGGCGAAGCGCACGCCGTTCCAGACCGCGATCTACAACCTGCGCAATTCGCTGATGCTTTACCAGCGGCTCAAAAACAGCTTGAGGCCGGAGGATTCTCCGGATTTCACGGGCGAGATCGACGCCTTCCTGCAGGCGATGCCGGCCGGGCTCGAAGCGACGGCGAAACAGGCGAAGGGCGAAAATTTCGACAAGGAAAAATTCGATGCTTTTGCGAGGCTGGCCGCACGTTTTCAGACCATGGCCGAACTGTCATATCTCCTGCCCGTGCCGCCGGACCCAGCGGGTGCCGGGCCACGCGAGGAATGGATTTCCATCGGCGCGAGCCTGCTCCAATCGATCTCGACGGGCGCGGTGGATCCGGTCACGAAAACCTACGCGGCTCTCGGCGACGCCTACCATGCCGGGAACCCGGCGCTCTTCAACCAACACCTGCACGACCTCTCGGGTTGGATGACGAAAAACGAGCCGCGGGCGACCGGCCGGGCCACGTATGAATTTCTTTTCAACCAGCTCGAACCGTTTTACCAGGCGATGGGCCTCTACGTGCTGGCGTTCCTTCTCGTCTGTTTCTCGTGGCTGGGAGGAAACCGGAGCCTTGGAGCCGCCGCATTTTACGTGCTCCTGCTCGCGCTCGCCGTTCATACCTTCGGGCTCGGCTCGCGCATGTATCTGCAAGGCCGCCCGCCGGTCACCAACCTCTATTCGTCCGCGATCTTCATCGGCTGGGCGACGGTGATCGTCGGTCTGATTCTGGAAAAGATATTCCGCGACGGAGTCGGCTCGGCCTGCGCGGCAGCCATTGGGTTCATCACCCTTATCATCGCGCACCACCTCGCGGGGAGCGGCGACACACTGGAGATGCTGCAGGCGGTGCTCGACACAAATATCTGGCTCGCGACCCACGTGGTGACGATCACCATCGGCTACTCCGCGATGTTCCTCGCGGGAACCCTGGCCATCATCTATGTCGTGCGCGGCGTCTTCACCCGCTCGCTGACAAAAGAAGCGGCACAGTCGCTTTCGCGCATGACCTACGGCGTGATCTGCTTCGCCACCCTTTTCAGCTTTGTCGGCACAGTGCTCGGCGGCATCTGGGCCGACCAGTCGTGGGGAAGGTTCTGGGGCTGGGACCCGAAGGAAAATGGGGCTCTTCTCATCGTGCTCTGGTGCGCGATCATCCTGCACGCACGGTGGGGAGGCTTCATCCGGCAGCGCGGCCTGGTCGTGATGGCCCTGTTCGGGAACATCATCACCAGCTTTTCATGGTTCGGCGTCAACATGCTCGGTGTCGGCCTGCACTCCTACGGGTTCATGAACAAGGCCGTGCCATGGCTCGCCGGCTTCATGATGAGCCAGCTCGTGCTCATGGCACTGGCCTCTCTCCCCCTCGCCCGCTGGCGCAGCTTCCAAGCTCAGGACTCCTGAACTTCGAGCGGCCGCGCCCGGCTCCGGTATTCGGTCGGGGATTTCCCCACGAAGCGTTTGAAGACGCAGTTGAATTGAGGGATCGATCCGAATCCCGCAGAAAAGACGACCTCGGAAACACGGATGCCAGGATCCATGAGCAAGACTTTCGCCTTCTCCACACGGACGCGCGCCACGTATTCGGTGAAGGTGATCCCCGTGGTTCTCTTGAAGATCTTGCAGAAATGGAAACGGCCCGAATGGACGTGCTTCACCACTTCCTCGAGCGTGAGCGGCTCATGGGAGTGCGCCTCGATATATTTCTTGGCCCTGCTGACCACGTCAGGCTCCAAATCCGGCCGGGCAGTCACCATGTGCCGGCTGATGTCGTCGGAGAGGTGCTGGGCAAACACGGTCAGCAGTTGGATGACCGCATCAAGGACATCCGGGGCAACAACCGGCGTCTCGAAATAAGATTTCTTCGCCAACTTTTTCCACTCCTTGTCCCGGATGCCGCCGATTTTTTTCATCATCGCCTCGAAATCCCGCTGGGTCGGCTCCCGGCGAAAGATTTGTCCGCTGACCAGCGTGGCCACATGCCGTCCGGCGATGGTCACCGGAATCGCGATATCGGTCAGGCCGGCGAAACAATTCGCCTGTTTCGAAACCAACGCTGTGGCGGAGCTGTTCTCGATGCGGCGTTGGGTTTCCAGACAAGCCTCGCAGCCAACCGGCGTGCTTGCCACGAAAGCACAAAAGGGGTTCTCACTTTGCCTCAAAATGGTGCGCCGCATTTTCTCATCCGGCGGTAGCAGCCTCAAGGACACTCCGGTCGCCTTACGAAACGCCTTCTCGTAATGCTTGATAAGAGGCAAGGCTGACAATTCGTCGTAAGTTAAAGGCTTCATTCAACCGGGGCTACGCGCGCTGAGAGGTGGAACACAAACTCACAAGGGTAGTTTGCCGCCAATGGCCCAGAGACGTCAACAGGCAAGGCACCTTTTTCCACCCGTCACCATATCAGTTTTCCTAATATTAAGTAACGTTCGCAACTTAGCTTCCAAGGGACAATAACTGAACGCTACTGCCCGGGACCGCGATTTCGGAAAGCGGCGGAGAGGAATTGGGAAGAAACCTCCTGGAATTGAGGCTCCAGAAAAAGAAACATTGTTCCGTGTTCCTCTACCTCTGCGGCGCGCCATTTCCGAACTCCTGAGGCCGGGGAGAATAACACATCCGACCGGCCTCATAACCGGAACGACTGGATCGTGTCAGAGTGCCTTGAGCGCCTCGACGATCTTGTCAAAATCCGGAAGATCCTTCGGCGTGGGAGTCTGCTCGCTGTAAACAATCCGGCCTGCGGCATCTATAACGAATGCCGCCCGCGCAGAAGTATCCCCAATGCCTGCGAGGCCAGGGAAGACCACATCATAGGCTTTGGTGACGGTCTTGTTCAGATCGCTGAGCAGCGGGATGGAAATCCCCTCTTTCTTGGCCCAGGCTCCTTGCGCAAACGGGCTGTCCACGCTGATTCCGAGCACGGCAGCATTGAGGTCTGCATACTTCTGAAGCCCGGCAGTCACGTCACAAAGTTCTTGCGTGCAGACGCCGGTGAAGGCCAGCGGAAAAAACAGGATGACCGTTGCCTGCTTTCCAAAATGGGAGGAGAGGGTGATGTCCGCCAGACCATCTGCGGTAAGGGATTTCAGGGTGAAGTCCGGAGCTTTTGTGCCAATTTCGAGTGCCATGATTTAAAGAGGTTGATTTTGTAATACCAAACAAACAGCGGGATAGGTAGAAAAAGTCGGGCGCCTCGGCAATGTGCCCCTGCCGATTTTTGGTAGGGATGGCTCGCCGAGCCGTCCGTTGATTCCACCGGTTTCGGTGTAAAAACGGTATGAGAGAGCATCATTGGCGGGATTGAGGAATCTGTCAACTCCCCGACACTCCCCGAGCCGAACATCAGACCGACTCCAGCCGTTGAACTCGCATGGCATGCGTGCGCCGATTTCCTATTTATTTCACAGGTTCCTACGGCTCCACGACTTCAATTGCTCCCGCGACCCCGTGCGATTTGAGGCGGCGGTCATACATGGCCTCTGCGAACGCGGGGGGAACCACAAATTTCCCCTTGCTCACCGGACGCAACTGCCATGTCCACTCGCAGGCCTCGCGCGTCAGCTCCCCGAACAGGACCACGCGATCTTCGCGGACCTCGACAAAATCAACCCCTGGCAGGTCGGAACGTCCGGGCTTGATCGAATCCGGCACGACTTCGAACCCTCCGGGAACGAGATCGATGAGGGCGACGTTGGGAATAAGCGACTTGTCCTTCGACCTCGCCACCACGCGCACAGTCACCGGTTTTCCGAGTTCGATTTTCGAGACCTTGGCACCATTGTCATCGACCAGCTCATGCCAGACCTCCATGCCGTCGTTGACGATGGTTTTCGGGGGTTGGATCTGGAACCCCGCCTCCATCGACTGGCCAAAGACCCCGAACGGGCCGGGCTTGCCCTCGACTCCGAAGAGCAGCTTCGTGAAGTCGATCGGGATCTTCGCGCGTTGCACGAGTTTCCCTTCGAGCGGGAGACCGGAGATGCTGAGCTTCGGCGGGTTCAGGGCGATGAGTTGCGCGTAGCTCTTCAATGCCAGCACGGCATACGCGGCGGAAAGCGTGTTGTATCTCCCCTCCCCAATCGGCGCGAGGATCCGCTCGTATTGTTCCGTGGTGATCTTGCGCAGCAGGTCCGGAAAATGCCGCGCTAGCAGAGCCAGATAGCGCGAGTCGGCAGAGAAATCATCATAAAAATCCCCACACTCCGACTTCGGCACGCGGCCCCATTGATAGCCGCCGATCAACGATTTGGCGGTGTCGGCTTTTTGCAGGAGCTGCCAGCTCGCCGCGAGATAGGCCGAGGTCAGGTCCGCGTTCCAAGCCTTAGCCCAGGAGGCGCGCTTCAACGTGTCCTGCAAATTCAGCAGATAGTTTGTCGTCACCGCCTGTTCGCGGGTGAGCAAATAAATGGCATACGCGATGGTCCGGGCGCCCGCCATATCGGATGGTTCGGTCCCCGCAATTTCGGTCAAATGTTTCAGTCCTGCCTGAAGCATGTCCTCCGGCGGATGGAATCCCGCCGCCTTTGCCTCGATGAGGAAGTGCATGACATAGACGCTGATGAAATCGACCCCTTCGGTATCTGCCGCAGTCCAGTATCCGAACGCCCCGTTGCCGCCTTGGCGGGTCCGTTGTTTGGCGAAGACCGAATCCATCTGCTCCTGCACGAGCTTGCGCGGCTGGCCGAAATCCGCCTCGTCCGACAAGACCATGCGCGCGAATGCCGCGCTCGTAATCTGCTCGCTGCAGCCGTAAGGGAAGTTCTTGAGATAAAATTCCAGCCCCGCCGCGAGTCCCAACGGCACCGCGGAGATGGTCGCCTTGCCCTGCCGGTATTCCTCGTGCCATCCGCCCAGCAAAGCGAGTTCCTTGGTTCCCTTGCGGAAGTTCACGGAGCGCAGTTCTACCATGAACGGCGTGGCCGGACGGATGCTCAGCGTCGCGGTGAGATGGCTGGTTTCCGCGCCACTCGACGCGGAAAATTTCAAACTCGCCGCGCCGAGCAGGTTTTTGACACGGACCCGAACCGATGTGCTGACCTCGTGGTCCTCGGGGATTTTGAGCTCCTGCATCGGATTTCCGACGACCTCGAGTTGCGGCGAAGGCTGGACCTCGAACGAAACCACGGCATCCGGACCGGACCCGGCCACGTTGTTCGCGACCGTCACCCCTGCCTCGAACTCATCGCCCGGAGCGACGGAGAGTGGCACGCCAGGCGTGATGACGAACGGCCCCCGCACGATCACCGGCTTTTCCGCAGAGCCCACTACATCGGACGCAATCGCCACGGCCATGACGCGCAGCGTGCCGCTGAAATAGTCCGGCACCTCGTAGGTTGCAATGCGGTCCGTGGAATCCGCATCGAGGATGCCCGACCAGAAGACGACCGGCTTTTCGGTCACGCGGCGGAAGGGATTCAGCTTGGCATCCTCGCCGCCGCCGGGGGCGGAAAGCTGGCGCAGCAGCGAAAATTCCGGAATCAACAAATCCACGATCTGAGTGGTGCGCGTCTCAAGCCGGGTCTTGCGGAAGAACCATGCAAGCGGATCCGGCGTTTCGTAGCCTGTCACCTGCAGGATCCCCTCGTCCACCGCGAAAACGATGATCTTCGCCGGATGATCCGTTTTGTAATGAATGTCGAGCGGCGTGCCCGGTTTGATCAAAGCGGGAACCCCGAGGTCGATGGCCACGCGGCGCTTCGCAAAATTCGCCTTGAACGGGACCACGCCATAACTCAGCGGCGACTGGAAGATTTCCTTCGAATCCAGCGAGCGGACAAAGGCCACGCTCACATATCCCGTGCCCTCGAAATCCGCCGGCAGCGTGATCGTCTGCACGCTGCTCGTGGAGTCCGCCTTGAACCACGCG
>CAZSDC010000157.1:0-7543 GCA_964605515.1 uncultured Chthoniobacter sp. | reverse complement strand
GCGTCTGGCTCACGCCGGAGGGAAATCCGTTTTTTGGCGGCACGTATTTTCCGCCTGAAGACCGCTACGGGCGCGCGGGATTTCCGCAGATCGTCCTGCAGATCGAGAAGCTCTGGGACGAAGACCCTGCTCGAATCGAAGCCGAAGCCGGACGGGTGATGGGCGAACTGCGCGGTGCTGCGGCGCCAGTTTCGTCGGGCGAACCGCTGCAATCTGAATGGATCCTGAACGGGCAGTCCGCATTCGCGCGCGGGTTCGACGCACACAACGGCGGGTTCGGGGGAGCGCCAAAATTTCCGCGCCCATCGGTGCTCAGCTTTCTCCTGCGCGGCAGCGAGGAACCGCAGCGGATGGCCCTGGAGACGCTTCGGGCGATGTCACGCGGCGGGATGCGGGATCACCTGGGCGGCGGGTTTCACCGGTATTCCGTTGACGCGTTTTGGCATGTCCCGCATTTCGAGAAAATGCTCTATGATCAGGCGCAGATTGCGGTTTCGCTCGTCGAGGCCTGGCAGATCACGAAGGATCCGTTTTTCGAATCAACCCTGCGGAGCACGCTGGACTACGTGCTGCGCGACATGACGCACCCGAAGGGCGGATTTTATTCCGCCGAAGATGCCGACAGTTTGATCTCCGCCGGGAGCGCTGAACACGCAGAAGGGGCGTTCTATGTCTGGACCAAACAGGAAATCGAGGACGCGCTCGGTGCCTCGGCAGCCGGGGAATTCTGCGGGCGCTACGGTGTTCGCGCGGACGGCAACGCGCCGGATGGGAGCGATCCGCACGGCGAATTCACCGGGAAAAATATCCTGCACGAGACCGGCGAAGCGGAAACAGAATCGCTTTCGGAAAGCCGGAAGACATTGTTTGATTTGCGCGCGAAGCGTCCGCGCCCGCATCTGGACGACAAGATTCTGACGGCGTGGAACGGCCTGATGATCTCGGCGTTTGCGAAGGCGGGAGCCGCATTGGGAGACGCGCGGTATCTCGAAGCCGCCGCACGCGCGGCGGAGTTTGTTCAGGCACACCTTTTGATCGCCGGTGACCTGCGCCGTTCGTGGCGTGGCTCTGTTTCCGACATCCCCGGGTTTGCCGAGGATTATGCGTTTTTCATCCAGGGCCTTCTCGATCTCTACGAGGCCGGATTCGATCTGCGGTGGGTGAAATGGGCACTGGAGCTCCAGGCACTCCAAGACAGGTTTTTTTGGGATGGCGACTCCTACTTCAGCAGCCGGGACGGAGATCCGCTCGTGCCGCTCCGCATGAAGGAGGATTATGATGGCGCCGAACCAGCCGCAAATTCGATCGCGGCACTAAACCTCCTGCGGTTGGGCCGTATGCTGCATGACGATTCTTTGGAAGAGAAGGCCCGCAGGATTCTCGCCGCGCATGCCGCGCAAATGGCCCGCACGCCATCAGCTGTCCCTCAGATGCTCGTGGCGCTGGACCTTGCCGTCCAATCTCCAGCCCAAACCGTCGTTGCCGGCGGCCGGGACGAATCACACGCCCTGCTACAAAGTCTCGCACAAAACTTCCGGCCGCACTCGTCCAAAATTCTCCTCGACTCACCGGAGGCACTGGACTTTTTCTCAGCGCGATCCCCCGCGCTGCGCGCCATGAGCCCAATTGACGGAAGGCCCGCTCTCTACGAATGCGAAAATTTCACCTGCAAGACACCCGCGACTTCAATCGCGGGCTGAACTGCGGAGCCGAGCGCTCACTTGCCGTTCCAGCCTCCACCTGCAGCGGCCATGACATCAAGGTTCGCCAACCCCGAACCATTCGCAGCGGGCTCCGGCGCTTTCGGAAGCTTCACGAAGAACAGGGTTCCCGTTTTTGGCGAGGAGGAAAAATCGACGGTTCCGCCAAGAAATCTCTCGGTGAGAAGTTTCACGCTATAGGTTCCGAGCCCGCGTCCGGCTCCCTTTGTGCTGAATGAACGCTTGAAGATCTGGAGCTGGAATTCGCGCGGAATACTGGAGGAGTTGTGCACAAAAAACTCGACCGTATCGCTCGTCAGCGAGTGGCAGCCCACGGTCACCGTGCCGCCGGGCGATGTCGCTTCCAGCGCATTCTTTGCAAGATTTCCCAGCACCCGCACAAGGATCGTCACGTCTGTAGACAGCGGGATCTCCTCACAGATCTCCGAAGCCTGGATCGTCTTCCCGTCGCAGGCCTGGTGTTTCAAATACATGGAGATCGTCTTGGCGACAACGTCCCTGCTGTTCGCCTTCCGAATCTGCGCATGGAGTTCGCCGCGCTCCGCCGCGAGCAGATCCCTCTGGGCATGAATCTCATCCACAAGCTGCTCGGCGAGGCTGGCGATCACTTCCCGCAGCTCGCGCAGTTCCTCGGGAGCGGACTCCTGGATAATCTCGCTCATCGATTGGAGCCCGCCAGCCGTGTTCAGCAAATCATGGAAAAAGATCTTCTCGAGGACCTGGCGTCGCTTTTCATCGCTGATGTCCTTGATGGAGAGAAAAAGGAACTGGTCGCCCCCGAGATCGAACGGACGGGCCCAGATGCTCAGGTCCAACGGGGTGCCTCCAGTGAGTGCCATCCGGCATTCTTCGACCGATGACTCGCCGCGCAACCCATGGTAAATCGCCAGAAACGCCCCGCAAACCTTGCACGACTCAGAGTTGCCGCAGCCACCGGGATTTTCGCGGCTGTGCATGCACCCGGCGGCTTCGCCGGGGCGCTTGCCCCACAGCTCGCGCGCGCTATCAACATGGAAAAAGTCCCAGGCAGCCCGGTTTGCAAAAACGATTTGGCGGCTCGAATTGAGCGCGAGGAGAATGTCAGGGATCGCATCGAGCAAACCCCGTATCTCGGTGGATGCCTGGATCTTCTCGGCCTGGGCGTGCACCACGTCCGGTGTGGCGCGGATATCCACGGTGGTTGTCTCGCTCATCGCAAGGCTGATCCTAAGCCCGGCCCCGATGGCAGAACAGCACAAAATTCGATTCTTTTAACGGTAGTCCGGGCATCGCTTCACGGAAATATTTCCGCTTGATTTCCGCACTGGCCCGCCCGCATGATGCCGCATGGAACCCACCGCACCCTATCTGCCGGGGGAATTGGACCGGTTGTTTTATCGTCCTGCCGACGAATTTTTCGTCTCGAATTCCGGACTTTCCCTCACCTACGACGACGTTTCGCTGGCCACGCTGTATTCCGAGATCCTGCCGAAGGATGCGAATTTCGAGACGACGCTTGCCCCCGGGCTGTCGCTTCATCTTCCGGTTGTCTCCGCCGACATGGATACCGTCACCGAGTCGCGCATGGCGATCGCCCTCGCACTGAACGGCGGGCTCGGGCTCATCCACTACAACATGCCGGCCCGCCAGCAACTCTCCGAGCTCTCGCGGGTGAAAAACCACGTGCATGGGCTGATCCGCGAACCGATCAAGGTCACCCCAAACCAGCGCATCGGGGATATTTTGGACCTGATCGAGGAAAAAAAATTCTCCTTCAGCACATTTCCGGTCGTCAATGAATCCGGCGTCCTGCTGGGCCTGCTGCCGGGCCATTGCGTGCGACCGCGGTTTGCTCCGCGGGCGGTGACGGAGGCGATGGTGGCGCGGGGCGCAGTGCTGACGATCCGGGAGGACGAACTGGGGGACGATCCGATCGCCCGGGCGGACCGGTTTTTTACCGAGCACATCGGGATTCACAAGCTGCTCGTGGTGGATTCGGAGGACCGGCTCCGCGGGCTCTTCACACTGAGCGACATCGAGCGCATCACCCAGGAGCGCCTGTTACAAACGAAGCCGGCACGCGATGGAAAATTCCGCCTGCTTTGCGGAGCCGCGGTGGGTGCCCCTCGCGATGCCTCCGGCGCCGTTGACCGAAAAGCCCTGCTCGATCACATGGAGGCAATGGTCGAGCGGGGGCTCGATGCCGTGGCCGTCTCTACCGCTCACGGACATACCAGAGGCGTCGGCGAATCTGTCCGGCTGATCCGCGACGCGTTCCCGTCGCTTCCGATCATTGCCGGCAATGTAACGAGCGCCTCCGGCGTGGAGTTCCTGGCAGACTGCGGCGCGAACACCGTCAAAGTCGGCCAGGGCCCGGGCTCAATCTGCACGACCCGCGTGGTCGCCGGCGTGGGAATTCCCCAATTGACCGCCCTCTACGTCTGCTCGAAGGCCGCCGCGCATTGCGGAGTCACAATCCTTGCCGACGGAGGGATCACGAAATCCGGAGACATCGTGAAGGCGCTCACGCTCGCCCATGCGGTCATCTGCGGAAGCCTGCTGGCAGGCTGTCCCGAGGCCCCCGGCCAGATCATGGAAATCAACGGAAAGTTTTACAAACAATACCGCGGGATGGGAAGTCACGCGGCAATGAAAGCCGGCAGCGCCGCCCGCTACGGACACGCGAAGGACAGCGGGCGGAAGTCCGCCGCAGAGGGAGTCGAAGCCCTCAAAGAGGTGTCCGCACCCGCCGATGCCGTTCTCGCCCAGTTGGCGGGCGGGCTCCAGAGTGGTATGGGTTATCTTGGAGCGCCGTCGCTCGAAATCCTCCGCAAAAATGCCCGCTACACCCGGATCACGGCGGCGGGGCTGAAGGAAAGCGCCCCACACGACATCATCGAGGTGAAGACCGGAAACGAATAGCGCACGTTTTCATGTTCCACGTCCGCGCCCACGATTACCCGCTCCTCATCCGCCGATGGAAGCGCACGGCGGCTGCGGCGGGATTGAAAATGACACGATTCGGGGAGAGCGGCGGACACCCGATTTATTGCCTCTCATCGGAACTGCCGCTCGATCAACGCCCCGCCATTTACATATCCGCAGGCATCCATGGGGATGAGGCCGCCGCCACCGAGGGACTGATCGGGTGGGCGGAAAAAAACACGGCCCTGATCCGGAATTTCCGCTCGCTCATTTTCCCCTGCCTGAATCCCTGGGGCCTTCTGAACAACTGCCGGTTGGACTCCAGCGGTCGGGACCTCAATAGGTGCTACAACGGGAGCCGGGTTCCTCAAATCCGCGCCCAGATGAAAATCCTTGGCCGCTCACGTTTTGACCTTGCCCTCCAACTCCATGAGGATTTCGACGCTCACGGGGTCTATGTTTATGAGATTGCGGGCAAGCGGCCATTCTGGGGAGAAGACCTCCTCAAGGCGGGAGCCGCTCATCTGCCCCACGACTCCCGCACAAGCATCGAGGGTCGCCGGGCAAAAAACGGCCTCGTGCGCAGGAAGATCACACCCGACCTGATGCCCGACTGGCCCGAAGCTTTCCTCCTCCACTTCTCCCACGCCTCGCGGACGTTCACCATCGAGACTCCGTCAGAATTTGCCATCGACGCCAGGGTGGCCGCCCACGAGGCCATTCTGGATGCAGCCCTCCAGAAGTGCCTGTCGGAATATCGATATTCACGTCCCCGGTCATGACGACATTCGTGGGACAGTCCGCCGGGCAGGCGATGGAGCGGCGACCGTTTTTCCTTCACGGCGGTTGCCACAGGTTGTGTCTTGGGTTATGCAACCCCGAGTTATCAGGCCTATGAAAACCTCCAAACACGGCTCTGCCGCCTCCTCTGTTGTCGGGAAAAAGATCCTCGTTGCCAACCGCAGCGAGATCGCGATCCGGGTCTTCCGGGCGGCGACCGAGCTGGGGATGCGGACTGTGGCAATCTACGCGCAGGAAGACCGGCTCTCGATGCACCGCTTCAAGGCGGACGAGGCCTACCTGGTCGGCGAGGGAAAGGGGCCGGTGGGCGCCTATCTCGACATCGATGGAATCGTGGGCCTCGCGAAGGAACGCGGTGTGGACATGATCCACCCGGGCTACGGGTTTCTTTCGGAGAATGCGGATTTTGCCAAAGCCTGCGAGGAAGCGGGGATCACGTTTGTCGGCCCCCGCTCGGAGCTGCTGGCAGAAATGGGCGATAAGACTGCGGCCCGCACGCTCGCGCAAAAGCTGAAAGTTCCGACCCTGCCCGGCACGGAGGATCCGGTGGTGGATCGCGCGGCCGCTCTGAAAATCGCCAAGACCATCGGCTTCCCGCTGATCATCAAAGCCGCGTTCGGTGGCGGTGGCCGCGGGATGCGGGTCGTCATCAAGGAATCCGATCTGGGAGCGCTCCTGGACGAGGCCCAGAGCGAGGCCGGACGCGCATTCGGCAACCCGGCGGTATTCCTGGAAAAATATATTCCGCGGGCGAAGCACATCGAAGTCCAGATCCTTGGCGACAACCACGGGCATGTCCTGCACCTGCACGAGCGGGATTGCTCGGTCCAGCGCCGCCACCAGAAGGTCATCGAGGTCGCCCCCTCGATCGGACTGAAGGATAAAATCCGCCGCGAACTCTGCGAGGCGGCCGTGCGGATCGCGAAGGGAATTGGCTACAACAATGCTGGCACCATCGAGTTTCTCTACGATATCGACCGCGAGGAATGGTTCTTCATCGAAATGAACCCACGCATTCAGGTCGAGCATACGGTGACCGAGCAGATCACCGGGATCGACCTCGTGCGCTCGCAGATTCTCGTCGCCTCAGGCGAGTCCCTGCACGGTCCGGAGCTTGCTCTCCCCGCGCAGGACGCCATCCCGCGCAACGGATTCGCGGTGCAGTGCCGGGTGACGACCGAGGATCCCGCGAACAAGTTCATGCCGAATTACGGCAAAATCATCACCTACCGCAGCTCGGCGGGGTTCGGAATCCGACTGGATACCGGGATGGGCACGACGGGCAGCGCGATCACGCCGTTCTACGATTCGCTGCTGGTCAAGATCACGGCCTCGGGCCAGACGTTTCCAATGGCTCTGCAGCGCATGGGCCGGGCGCTCCGCGAGTTCCGCATCCGCGGCGTCAAAACGAATATTCCGTTTCTCGAAAACGTCATCCATCACGACACCTTTGCGGACGGGGAGGCGACGACCACGCTCATTGACACGACGCCCGCGCTCTTTGACTTCAAGCCACGCAAGGATCGCGCGACAAAGCTGCTCGCATTCCTCTCGGACATCATCATCAACGGCAACCCTCAGGCTAAAGGACACAAAATCCCCGCATTGCTTCCTGCCGCCCGGCGTCCGGATTACGACCACCGCACGCCGCCCAGCGACGGCACCCGCCAGCTCCTGCAGAAGCTCGGCGCGGAAAAGTTCGCCGAATGGACGCGGTCGCAGAAGCGGGTCCTCTTCACCGACACGACCTTCCGCGACGCCCACCAGTCGCTCCTCGCCACGCGGGTGCGGACGTATGACATGCTCGCCGTAGCCGATGCAATCGCCCACCGGACGCCGGGCCTGTTCAGCCTGGAGATGTGGGGCGGCGCAACGTTCGACGCGTCGATGCGGTTCCTGCACGAGGACCCGTGGGAACGCCTGCGCGAATTGCGGAAGCGGGTTCCGAACATCTGTTTCCAGATGCTCCTGCGCGGGTCGAACGCCGTCGGCTACTCGAATTACCCGCCGAATGTGGTGAAAGGATTTGTGAGGCACGCCGCCGAAGCGGGGATGGACATCTTCCGGATTTTCGATTCGCTCAACGACCTGCCGAACATGCGGGCCGCGATGGATGC
>CAZSDC010000156.1:0-7547 GCA_964605515.1 uncultured Chthoniobacter sp. | reverse complement strand
GTTTCTCGACGAGAACGTGCAGCCCCGCCTTGAGCGCGGACGCCCCGATGGTCGTGTGAGAATAATGCGGAGTCACCACAAGAACCGCATCCACCTGGCCCGAGGCGATCAGCGTGTCGCTGTCGGTGCAGCCGTAGAGGCCGGGGTATTTCGTGAGTTTTTCGGCATCCAAGTCGCAGACACCAGCGAGCCGGCAACGCGGAATGTTCCCTGCCAAAACCGATGCCGCGTGAACTGAGCCCATGTTTCCAAGTCCGATGATTCCGAGGCGAAGTTCTTTCATAAAAGGTCTGAGAAAGGATTAAACACGAGGGCGATCCTTCCTGCCAAACCCACCAAAAGAAAGCGAAATCTGTGGCCTCCGGATCGCGGCGGGCACGATCAAATCCCGCAGAGTCAGGAAAACCGCCGCCCCGCATCCTTTGCATTTGAGGATGCGGGGCGTACGAAGAAGCCGGCTAGAAAGTGACCTTGGCGCTGACGCCGAGGATCCAGTCGTTGGGGACCGTGTTGTTTCCAGCGGGGTTGATGGTCAGCTGGGCGTAGGGCTTCACGGCGGCCCACTTGTTGATTTGCACGTTGTAGAACGCCTCGATCACCTCGGTGGTCGTAAACATCGGCTGGTAGGCGTAATAGTTCTGGTAGGAAACCGCGCTGGAGCCAGGTGAGGGCGTCGAGGTTGTCCCCGTTCCGGGGCTCACCGGCTGCTTCACGGTCGGGCCGTTATAAACCGTCGCGTTGTAGGCGCTCCCGTAGGCGTTCTGCAGCTGCTTGTTTTGTGAATCGAGGTAGCTGTTGTAATACGAGCTGTAAACTCCCATGCCCAGGACCGCCCCGATGCTGTCGTTGTCGCGGTGCGGGATGAGCCCCTTATATACAAGACCCACCTGGAAGTAGAAGGGAAGCTGGTTGTTTTGCGGCGGAGTGAACGTGGCCTCGCTGAAGAGATACAGCCCCTTGTCGCTGAGCTTAGCTGGCTCGGTTACCACTTTGGACGTGAGGGATTTTCCGTCCGACACCGGCGCCTCAACATGCTCCTTGACCCGGTAGAGCATCTGGTCCGCCTGCACGTAAAGCCCCCAGGTCACCTGGTTCTCGTGGTAGGGCGCCTGCTTGGTAGCAGCATACGAAGTGTAGGTCGGAGTCGTGTAGGTGCCTGGATACGTCGTGCTCGATGAGCCCGAGGTCTTCTTGTAACTGGCCGGGAACGTGGACGTCGTGAACGCGGTCGGGGTGTAGGACGTGTTCTTTTGTCCCCAGATGTAGCCGCCGATCGCGTATTTGCCTTCCAGTTTATCCTTGCCGAATTTCGGGGTCCACCCGATTTCGCTCACGCTGTAGAGTCCGTTCTGGTTGTAGTTCCCACCGCTCCCCTGATCGTAGGGGCTGGCCGCGTAGTAGGCCGGGGCGGACACCGCCTTCCCCTTTGAGTTGACATACGCCTTGTTCGCCGGGGTTGCCGGCTTCGTGCCGATGTATCCCGTGTTCGGGTTGAACTGCGGCGAGCCGGCCTGGAAGAACCCGTGGTTGTTGGTGACCCGCGGCACCCAGCCAACGTTTTGGGACGCGCCGGAAATGATCCTCCCGTCCCCTCCGACCACGGGGACAACCTGCCCCGATTTTTTGAACTGCCCCAGATAGCTTCTCGGGACCGAGGTATAAGGGTAAACGTTGGTCGCCGAATACTGCGTGGGGGCAACCCCACCCGCGCCGGATATGGCCATGTAGAGACCGCTCTGGATATAAGTGTCCTTAGTAGGCTTGATCTTGAGCGTTCCGCCCCAGGTCGCATAGCTGCTCGTCCACGGCACCGGCGTCGTCTTGTAAAAGCCGACCGACCCCTTGGTCGGCACGCCGGCTGCACTAACCGAGGAGGCCTTGTTCACGACAGCGATCCCCGGCCCGGGGGTTCCCCCGATGCCTTTGCTCGTGTTGACTGCCCCGCTCTCAAACATCTTCGACAGCGGCTGCTGAAGGAATTGCTCGTAGGGGTTTTCCCAGCCCGCGTTGATGGTGATCGCCTTGTTCGGGCTAGTGTATTGAATCTGCTGCACCAGCATCCTCACCCCCATGCCGCTGGCCGTTCCCGTCGGGTTGAATGTGCTGGGAGTCCCCGCCGCCCACTGCGGGCTGTTTCCGCCCCGGTAGCGCCAGTTGGATTCAACGGTCAGACCCTTGATCCCGAAGACCGGTTCGAAATCGTAGAGAAACTTAATCTTCTCCTCGTTAAGCCAGTTGCTTTTCGGCTGGTTCGGAAGCCCGCCCGATATCTGCCCGTAATAGATCTCCTTCGCTTCTCCGGTGATTGTGAGCCCGTGCCCGGCCAGCGTGTCCCGCACCCCGAACCAGTTTCCGGTCGCGTTTTTCCCGTTCCACCAGTCGGCGAGCGGACAAGTTGGCGCCTTGGCGGGCTGATCGGTGGCTGTTCCGGCGAATCCGGCGTTGCAGGAATAGCCGAGCATGAGAGCTGCGACGGCCAGACCGCGCAAACAATTCGTGTGGGTGTCTAGGGTTTGCATAATGTGAGGCTGGCGAACCTGACAGTAATTTTTTTCAGGTCAATCGATTCATTGTAACGAAAATGTTACATTTCTGTGATTGACATATTCCGAAGAAAACGCTTGGGACGCCCGCCAAGAGCGGGAGTGACAAATACCAGCGCCGGGGTTTTGATGGCCGCGCTGTGAATGCGACCATACTGAAGATCAACTGCCCGGATGCCGTGGGCCTGCTGGCACGCGTCACCGGATTTATCGCTGCCTCGGGCGGCAACCTCCTGGATGTGAGCCAATACACCGATCCGGTGGCGAAGTGGTTTTTTGCGCGACTCGCGTTCGAAGGTGGGCAAGCAGCGGAAATCCCGGACGCCTTCCGGGATGAGCTGGCTGGCGTGGCGAACGGAATGCAGGCGGAGTGGACCCTGAGGCATGCGGAGAGGCCGGTCCGGACCGCGATCCTGGTCAGCAAACAGGATCATTGCCTGGCGGATCTGCTCTGGAGATGGAGGTCCGGAGAACTGAATATTTCGATAGCCGGCGTTTTTTCAAACCATGAAACCTGCCGCGATCTCGTGGAAAGAGAATCGCTCGCCTTCGAAGCACTGGACTTCGCGGCGGACAAAGCCGCCGCATTTGCCGAACTGGCCGGACGCCTGCGGGCTCAGGGGGTCGAACTGGTGGTCCTCGCCCGGTTCATGCAGATCCTCCCGGACTGGTTCTGCCGCGAGTTTTCCGGAAGGGCGATCAACATCCACCATTCGTTTCTTCCCGCATTCATCGGAGCCAACCCTTACCGGAGAGCCTTCGAGCGGGGGGTAAAGCTCATCGGTGCCACGTGCCACTACGCGACCGAGGATCTCGACGACGGACCGATCATCGAGCAGGAGGTGGCGCGGGTGGAGCACTACCACGAACCCGACGACCTTGTCCGGCTCGGTAGAGACTGCGAAAAGCTGGCGCTGGCCCGCGGTGTCAGGTTCCATGTCGAAGACCGGGTGCTCGTCCACGGAAGCCGCGCGATTGTCTTCCGCGACTAAAAACAGCTAATAGAGGAATTTCGGCCGGGCGACCGGGGTGGCATCGGGAGCGGGTATCGTCTTCGGCATGATCTCGGGTTCCACGTTCAGATCCGGCGGCGGCACATTGCGGTCCGGCAGCAGCGTGTCATTGACCTGCGGGCCGGAATAGAGCGGTCCGTTATCCCCGCGCTGACGCGCTCCTTTTTTCTTCAGGGCAACAATTTCCGCCTCCTGCTTGACCTGTTCGGGAGGACGCGGAGGGGCGACTGTCATATTCTCATTCGCCACATAGCCGGTACGCGAATCCTCTATCTGAACGAGGCTAAAGCCCATTTCTTGACGGAGCAGTTTCACGCGCGTGCCGGCGCGCAATGTGGCATCTGGCCCACGGCCCTGCTGGGGTCCCAGGCGATAAAACGGGGTAAAATCCCGGATCACCACGTATTCGGGAGCAACGTCCGGCGCAAAACTCTGCGAGGCGCAGCCGCCAAGGAAAAATGCGCCCGCCAAAAAGAAAATGGCGATTACCGCGGCCGATTTAGTCCTCGGAGTTCTGTTGGCAACATCTGTCATTGGGTGAGGAATATGGCGGATCGGAGGCATTTCTGCAATACGCGCGATGACACGCCATCCGCGCTCAGCGCAAATTCCTGAGGAGTGCTGCCCGCGACATCCAAGATCGGTGATGGAGCCGCCTTCCTGCGTTCAGCGCGCTGATTCGAATGTGGGCGGGAGGAATCAGGGATGGAAGGATGAACGGATTTGGTTATGGTGCGCGGATGTTTTGGGCTTGGATCTTTGCGGTATCAAGTGGTGTTGCGATGGCGCTGTGCTATGCGCCCGTTGCGTGGGGGGGGCTTTGCTGGGTGGCCCTGGTCCCGCTGATTTGTGCAGCGTGGCTCGTGAGGCCGACGACCCGGTGGAATGTCATGCGCCTTGCGGTGCTGGGATTTATTTTTGGATGCGCGTATTTTGGCGGGAGCCTGTTCTGGCTGACCACTCTCACCACACCGGGATGGGTTGCTCTCACGCTTTATCTTTCGTTCTATCCGGCTGTCTGGACCGTCTTTCTCGGCACGGTGGCCAGGCCCTCAGGTGAAGATCGCGACGGGCAGCCGGTCTGGCTCAGTTCGATCCGGAACCTGCTGGCCTGCTCTTCGGCCGCCGCAGCATGGGTGGCCATCGAGTGGCTTCGGGGAGTCTTGTTTCCGCAGTTTCCCTGGAACGATGTCGGCGTTGCCCTGAACGCCAATATTCCCCTGATCCAAATCGCCGACGTCACCGGCGTCGGCGGCATTTCTTTTCTCGTCGTCATGGCGAATCTGATGCTAGTCGCGACAATTAAACGCCTCGTCCTTGAAGTCGGCCGCGGTGCCCGGCGACCGCACTATGATTTTGCGGTGACCGTGGCAATGGTCGCCCTGGCATGGGGATACGGGATGCGCCAGGTTTTCGCGCCCGCTCCGGCTTCCGTTGAGTTCAGCTTCGCCGCCGTGCAGGCCAACATCCCGCAGAATGTTCGTAACGATCTGACCTTCGAATCGGATGTTCAGGATCGCTACGCCAAGCACACCCGGGTCGCTGTGGCCATGAAGCCGGACCTGATCCTCTGGCCGGAATCGGCCACCCCACGACCTCTGTTTAACGACCAGGGCACATGGGATTTCGTACGGGGCCTGGCCGAAAAGCACGAGGGGGATTTTCTCCTCGGGACGATCCACTTTTCCGAGCAGGGCGATTTCAACTCCGTCGCGATGTTGAGCGCCCATGCGACAGAGGCCCAGATGTATCACAAGATGCACCTCGTCCCGTTCGGCGAATATGTGCCGTTCCGAAAAGCGTTTCCGTTGTTCGCGTGGATCGTTGGAAATCTTGTCCCCGATGATTTTGATGCCGGAACGAACGCCGTGATCCTTGAGATGTCCGCCAAACCGGTCAGAATCGGACCGCTCATCTGTTTCGAAGACGTGATCGGCGACTTGGCGCGCCAGTTTGCGCTGGGCGGTGCCCAAGCGTTCGCGGTGGTGACCAACGACGGGTGGTTTCAGGCTAGCGCCGGTTCCCGCCAGCATGCCGCGCATGCCGTGTTTCGCTGCGTGGAGAACAAGCTTCCCATGGTCAGGGCCGCAAACACCGGCGTCACCTGCCTGGTGGACCGCCTCGGCCGGGTGCAAGAAACGCTGCAGACCGAAACCGGAGACACGTTCCTCGAGGGGGTATTGTTCGGAAAGGTGGCGGCTCCCAAGACTCCCGTAACCACATTTTATTCCAGGAACGGAGAGATTTTCTCCATTGCGTGCCTCGTCCTCTCCTCACTCGCCGCCGCGCGATTTGTTCTCCTCGCGCGGAAAAATAAAATTTCCGCTTGTCCAACCTCTCCCGAAACGAAACCCTCGACCCGATGAAAGCCCTTGTGACCGTCATGCCAAAACCCTCCGTCCTCGACCCGCAGGGCGCCGCCGCCGCCGAAGCCATCCGCCATCATGGCTTGGAAAAAATCGGCCGTGTCCGGATCGGAAAAGTCATCGAGATCGACCTTCCCGAAGCGGCGGACGAGGCACTCCTCCACGAGATCGCGCGCGACCTCCTCTCGAATCCCGTCATTGAAGATTACGAGCTAAAAATCCAATGAAATTTGCCGTTCTTCGTTTTCCGGGTTCGAACTGTGACCAGGACTGCGTGCATGCGCTGAATGCGATCCCTGCCGCCTCGGCGGATTACGTCTGGCACAAGGACACGTCTCTGGCCGGCTTTGATGCAGTGGTCGTTCCGGGCGGTTTTTCCTACGGCGACTACCTGCGCTGCGGGGCCATTGCAAGGTTCTCTCCGGTGATGAAATCGGTGAAGGAGTTCGCGGCCTCGGGCGGCCCGGTGATCGGGATCTGCAACGGCTTCCAAATCCTCTGCGAGAGCGGTCTCCTGCCCGGTGCGCTCGTGCGAAACCGCGGCCTCCACTTTGTCTGCAAGCACGTGCACTTGCGCGTCGAGCACAACGACTCGCGCTTTACGAACGCCGCCTCGAACGGCCAGATTCTGAACATCCCGATCGCGCATGGCGAGGGCTGCTATTTCGCCGACGACCAAACCCTGGCGGGCCTTCAAGCGAACGGGCGGGTCCTCCTGCGCTACTGCGACGCGCAGGGCAACATCACGGATGACGCGAACCCGAACGGCTCGCGCGAAAACATCGCCGGAATCCGCAACGAGGCGGGAAACGTCTTCGGCCTCATGCCCCACCCCGAGCGCGCCTGCGACCCGCTCCTTGGCAGCACCGACGGGCTCGCCATTTTCCAGAGCATTCTCAAATCATGACTCCCATCACACCTGACGTCATCGCCAAGCACGGCATCACGCCCGAGGAATTCGAGCGCATCCGGCAGATCCTCGGCCGCGAGCCGAATTTCACCGAGCTCGGAGTTTTTTCGGTGATGTGGAGCGAGCATTGCTCGTATAAAAATTCTAAGCTTGAGCTGAAAAAGTTTCCGACGACCGGCGCGCGTGTGCTCGTGAAGGCGGGCGAGGAAAATGCG
The DNA here is from genome assembly GCA_964605515.1 of uncultured Chthoniobacter sp. Classification (GTDB taxonomy): domain Bacteria; phylum Verrucomicrobiota; class Verrucomicrobiia; order Chthoniobacterales; family Terrimicrobiaceae; genus QYQL01. The sequence goes on along the minus strand of CAZSDC010000156.1, from coordinate 500 downwards.
GGCGTGATCGACATCGGCGACGGCTGGGCAATCGCTTTCAAGATGGAGAGCCACAACCACCCGAGCGCGGTCGAGCCATTCCAAGGCGCGGCGACCGGGGTCGGCGGGATCATCCGGGATATTTTCACCATGGGTGCGCGGCCGGTCTTCTCGATGAACTCGCTCCGGTTCGGCGACATCCGCGGCGACTCGTCGGAAGCGCGCACGAACCGCCGGCTCTTCGCAGGCGTGGTTGCCGGGATCTCGCACTACGGGAATTGCATCGGGATCCCGACGATCGGCGGCGAGGTATATTTCGACGACAGCTACGCGGGCAACCCGCTCGTCAACGTGTTCTGTCTGGGCATCCTCCGCCATGATCAGATCGCGCGCGGCGGAGCGGTCGGCATCGGGAACCCGGTCTTCTACGTCGGTGCCGAGACCGGGCGCGACGGGCTCGCGGGCGCGGCCTTCGCCTCGCGCGAGCTCACCGAGGAATCGAAGGAGGACCGCCCTGCCGT
>CAZSDC010000155.1:0-7592 GCA_964605515.1 uncultured Chthoniobacter sp. | reverse complement strand
CGTCGCCCCGGCCGGCAAAGCTTACTTCCCCCAACTGGCGGGCGGGGGCACTGTGCTCTGGACTGCCGATCCCGATCTCGATGCCAATAATTGAAGGCATGTGACCTTGATCTGCTCCCCAATCTCTTCAATCGTATGCCCATGATATCGTCCCGCGTCCCGCACCTTTCCCTCCTCGGTGCCCTTGCCGTTTTTCTCGCCGGTTTCTCCATGCCCGCCTCGGCCAAAGAGCCGGTTTTTCTCATTCCCGATGCCATCGATCTTCGGGCGGATATCCCGCCGCCACCCGCGAAGGGCTCGCCGGAGGAGGCCGCTGATCAGGCGGAGCTGGAAAAGACATTCCGGGAGCGGACGCCGACAGAAATCGAGGCGGCGGCCCGGGCGGATAATGACAGCGTCTTTGATTTCATCACCGTCCTCGGCCCCGGATTCAATGCCTCGGCCCTCCCGGATACCAAATCGCTTTTCAAATCGGTCAACTCCGAGGTCAAACCCCTCGTCAAGAAGGCCAAAGTAATTTTTGCCCGCCCCCGCACCATGATCGGCGGGAAAAAACTGACCGGGACCGATGACGACTTTGGCTACCCCAGCGGCCATGCCGCCCGGGCAGCCCTCTGGGCCACTCTCCTTGCAGACGCATTTCCGGCAAAATATGCGGCCCTCTCCGCCCAAGCCGACCAGATGGGTTGGAATCGCGTCATCCTCGGCTTCCACTACCCCGCCGACATCCGCGCCGGACGCCTCCTCGGCGCCGCCCTCGCAAAAGCCTTCCTGAAGAACCCTGCGTTCCTGGAAAAATGGAAAGTGGTCCAGGCCGAACTGGCCACCGTCCAAGTGCCGTAGGCGTCGGGCCCATTCCCTCCTTGTGTGACGAGATTGTTACATTTCTCCGGTTGCCGCAATTGAGCGCTCTGGCACTTTCGAGCCTGCTAACCAAAACAAGCTCATGAAGAATATCCTCACAATCCTCGGTCTCGCGATCGCCACGCTGGCGGGGGCGAATGCGGCGGATGAATACTGGCGCACTGACGGCACCAGTGGCGGGACCTGGACCTCAACATTCTGGAATATCGGATCAGCGAACGCAACCGGCGGGACCGGGTGGACAGCGGCAAACGACGCATTCTTCACCGCAAATTCCACGCTGACATTTGCCACCTCAACTGTCGGGAATGTGACGGTTTCCAACAGCTCGAATGTCACCATAACTGCCGGAGGGACATTATCCCTCGGGGCCGTCCGCACGTTCGATATTGGCACGGGATCCACGCTCGCATGGACGGGGCAAACAGTGACCGCGAACAGCGCCGCAGGAATCACAAAGAACGGAGGCGGAATATTGAACCTCGGCGCCTTGACTTTCACCACCAACATGAACGGCGGGTTCACGTTGAACAACGGAACGGTCATTGTCTCGGGGGCCAAGGCCCTTGGAAACGGTGCGCTGACACTAAACGGAGGCACACTCCAGTCTTCCGGCACCACGTCATTTACCGCGACATCCCTCACCATCGGCGGAGACTTCGCGCTCGCCGGCACTGGAAATAGTAACTGGGATGCCGCCACGACGATTGCGCTGGGCGCATCGACCCGGACAATCACGAATAACGCCGCGAGTGGCAGCCGTCAGTTCCGCGGGCTGATCTCCGGCGGAGCGGGCGCGGGGATCGTTTTTGTCGGCAACAATACGAGCACTGACCAATTATACATCGGCAATACCGGCAACACATTCGACGGCCCGGTTACCATCAACGGTGGCGAGGTCGTTTTCAATGACAATGGAGCCCTGGGCAACACGACCTCAATCACCCTTGATGGCGGGCGATTGACGATGGCAAGCATGGTCACTAGTGGAAGCACCTCGGCACTCACTTCAGCCACGATTGCCAGCGGAAAAAACATCTTTGTGAGCGCCGCCGCAGGCACTTCGATCAGCGTTCAAGGTGCAACGGGGGTTACCACCTACAACGGGGTGATTGCCGACAAGTCTGGAACAACCGGCGCTTGGGCGAAACAAGGGGGGGGCCTCCTTTCTCTTGGCGGTGTGAGCACCTACACCGGAGCAACCGCAATCAACAACGGCATCCTCCAACTTACCACCGGCAATGACCGTCTGCCCACAGGCACGGTGCTCAGCCTCGGCCAGGCTGCGAGCACGAACGTCGGCACATTCGATCTCAATGGCCACAACCAGCAGATTGCGGGGTTGAATTCCACGACAGGGACGGCGATCACCGGCAATAATACAGTGACATCCTCCGCCGCGGCGACGCTCACGATCGGGGGAAATGGCACATACAGCTACGGCTCCAATTCCGCGAACAATACCGGCATTATTACCGGTGCTGTGAGTGTGGTGAAACAGGGCTCAGGCAGCCAGACGCTTGGTGGTGCCAACACTTACACCGGAACAACGACGGTCAATGATGGGTCGCTTTTGCTCTCCGGCGGCGGGACAATCGGCGCCGGCAATCTCATTCTAGGCGGAGGCACGTTCAGCATCGCGAACATCACCGGTGGCAACTATACGCTTTCCGCCAACCAGTCACTGACAGGTGCCGGAAGCATCGACGCCACCGGCAAGGAGCTCGTCCTCAACGGTACGCTCGCTCCGGGGAACAGTCCCGGCACGATCAGCGTGACGGGGAACTTCACGCTCGGCGCGGCGGCGGTATCGAACTTCGATATCAACGGGACCACAGCCGGCCTCTTCGACCGCCTGAATGTCACGGGTGCGCTGACCTTCGGCGGCACTCTCAACCTGACGACCGGCTACTCGGCCAACGTGGGCGACAGCGTCAAGCTCTTCAACGCCGGCTCGTATGCCGGTGCTCTCTCTGTGACAGGCACGAGCCTCGGCGGAGGACTCTCCTGGAATACCGGAACCCTTAACACGGACGGCACGATCACCGTTGTCCCGGAGCCAAAAACGTGTGTGCTGATCGGAATCGGGATTTCCTTCACGCTGTGGAACCTGCGCCGTCGCCGCAAGATGGAAGGCTGATAAAATCTGACATCCAAAAGCCGGGCTTCGAGGGAGAGCCTGGCCTTTTACATTTGGAAATTCAGATTTTCTGTCTCACTGAAACCGCCAGGTGTAGGTTGCAGCGAAGTTGAAAATCTTGTTGTCCTCGAGTCCAGCTGCCATATCCGATGGTTCTCCAAGCTGGAGAATTCGCGGTGTGCTGGCTGTCTCCCACAGCGTTTTTGGAACGCCAGCCGAGGCATTGAGGCTTTCAGAACCGGCCTCCGCCACGGTCCAGTCGCTCCGGTTTGAAAACCGGAGCGGAAGAAACATCGCGTGATCTGAGGCGCTCTGACCAACTCCCGGGCTGAGTTCCCGGTCGCCGCCTCCTCCCGCAAGGAGCCGGACAAGCGCACGCTGCGAAAGTGGTGGCTCGGAGCGCAGAATCAGCTTCTTTTCGTTCAGGGGCCCGAACGCGTAGGCCTGAATCTCGAAGCCGCGCATTCTCGCCGTGCCGCGCACATCGAGCAGGGGGATCCAAGGGGAGTCTGGAAGAAAATCCACACTTCCTTCGGGGATGTTGATTGTTGTGACCGGCAGAAGGGCCTGCACATCTTTGAGGGTGATGCGCCCTACCGGAACCGGCTGCCCGGCTGTTCCCCGCAGGCTGATGTTCGGGACGATCTCGCCGGACGCGATGTTTCCGCGGGTCAGGAACGGAGTCTGGTTCGCGATTTTCAGATCCAGCGTCCAGCGCGCAAACGGCTCGGGAATCGTGCCCAGCGCCAGCGGCGGCGGAGCGACCGGTTCTGCGGTTTCCTCCGTGGCGGCCAGCAACAGCGGGGTGATTTCGAGCCGTTTGGAAAGACGTCCGTCCAGAAGGTGGACCTCGCCGCTCACGGAGCCGGAGGAGTTGTCTCCCTTCAAGGCGACAGTCACATTTGAGCGGAGCCGGAGCCCCTCATCACGGATCAGGAAAATCTTCTCCCCGTGAATCTGAAGGTCCCAAGCCGGGTTTTCAGGATCCGAGAGGCCCACGAGTCCGGAGACCTGGAATGTGCCGCCTCCGCATTCTCCGCCGAATCGTGCAACCTGAAGGCTGCGGCCATCAAAAGTGAGAACCGCCTCTGTCTTTCCCACGGCGGGAATTCCGGGGGACAATTCGAAACCGCCCCCCTTCAGTTCGATGCGTCCATTTGTCTGCGGGGCCCCGATGGTTCCAGAGAAAGCCAGCTTGCCGGAGACCAAACCGCTCAGACGGCGAAGCCGGGGGAGGAACGGCTGAAAGACTGCCAGTTCGGTCTGCGGGAAATCCAGCGTCGCGTCGAACGAGCCCGCAGGGTTCGCCCACTTCCAATCCCCGGACTCGGTCCGGATCAATCCGAACGGCATGTGTGCAGACAGCTTTGCGGGTGGCAGCTTCTTTGATTCCAGCAGCCCGTTCAGCGAGGCGGCCCCCTCGCTTGCTTCAAACTTCACATCCAGCGAGGATTTTGGAATCTGAATGCCAGGCAGCTTCCAGAGGAGCTCCCGGGCGGAAAGCGCGCCCTTTACAGAAATCCGTGAGGAAGGCCCGCCGGCTTCCACATTCAGGCGCACCTGCCCCTCGATCGGAACATCCTGGCCTGCCAGCTCGAGAAGCGAGCGGAGGGCAAGCTCTTTCGTGGTGGCGAGGCGGAGATACGCTTCGCGCTCGGGATCAATCGCCGCCCGCCAATCCTTACCTCCAAAGACCGCAAACAGATCCATCGGAACAAACGCCCCCCCTTCGATAAGCGAGGTGTTTCCGGATTTCAGTTCGACGTCTTTCAAGGTGATCCCGGATCCTGCAATCGTGGCACGCGAATCCAGCTTGAGCGGGCCGTTCGCGATCTCCAGTTTCGAAAAATACAGGTTTTGCGGCGAGTAGGTGCCGGTGAATTTTCCTGTGAGCCCCGAGGGGGTGGAGCGGGAAACAAACTCGTTCAGCCTCAGGTCGAACGCCCCGGAGTGCGATTTGAAATTTCCATCACCCTGCCACCGCGCATCGAGGGCGCCCGCGTAGATCTGCTCCGCGCCGGGCGCGTGAAAGGGTGCAAGGTAAACGGCGAGATCCGCGATGTGGGCGTCCAGTTCGGCCGCATACTGGTGCGGAGCTGCGATGCCGAGTGTGCCGCGCACGGAGACCGTGTCCTTGCGGGAATACAAATCGCAAACCACGACGTCGATCTCGTTTTTCCGGAAGACGGACTCCACCCGCAGCGAGCTGGGAGGCAGGGACCGGAACGCCACATCCGAAGCCTCGATGTTTAAAAATCCATCCAGTTCCCCCGGGTGGCCGGTTACCGAGCCCGAGGCGGTCATCCTTCCTGCGGCTTCGTCGAACGGGCCTCCGAGCAAGCCGGCCAGGGTGCCGAGCTCGCGGATGTCCGCATGAAAATTGATGAGAAAAGGGGATTGGGCGATCTGCGACCAACCTTCCGCCAGCGAAATCTCCCCGTTGAAATTCAAGCTGTTCCCCTTCTGTCGCAGATCGAAATCCGTAACGACCAGCCGGCGGTGGATCAGGCTGGCTCCGACCTCGAGCGACTCCCACCCCCGCTTGTTCCACTGAAACCCCTCGGCCATCAGGCGCAGCGATGCCTCCGCATCGGCCGGACGGTCCGGGCGCCCCCGATAGGTGAACCGGCCTTCGGCCAGCTTGCCCGCGATTTCGTCGGGAATCCCGAGAAGCTCTGCCATCCGGTCAAGCGGGATGTTGGATGCCCAGGCCGCCATGTCCAGCAAGCCGCCGGATGCCTGGAACATCAGGTCGCTTCGGAGCGACCCGCCGAAACAGGCCGCAGTCAGCGACAGCGCCGGCCCGCCGGCATGGAGAAAATCCAGGGAAAGGTTATCCACCGTGATCCCCGGCGTCAGCTCCATGCCGGCCAGCCACAGGGTTCCGTTTTTCCATGCGGTCCGCGCACGGATCGGCCCGAGGGATTTCGAGTATCCCCCGAGGTAGAGGGAGAACAATCCGGCTTCCATTTGGCCTGTCGTGTTCTCGCTCAGGTTCAGCATAAAATCCTGGAGCAGCCATTTCCCGTTTTTGCCCAGCAGTTCGAGCGAGGGCGCATCCACAAAGATCTCCCGCGGCATCCACCGTTGCGGAGAAAACACCAGCATCTCGTTCTGAGCCGGCTCCCGTGCGGAGAGATCCCAGATGCCGGACAGCCCTTTTACCGTGAGGTCACGGACAAATTTTTCCTTGTCCGAGAACAGACTTGAGAGCCCTCCCCAGCGCCATTCAAAGAGCGGTATATCCAGGGCTGTGGCCAATCCGCTGCCCGGCAGGGAGCGGAACTTGACCCCCTGCAAAAGGACCGGCCCGTCGAACCGGGCGTCAATTTTCTCCGCGGAGAAAGACAGGTGATTTGCGGAGGACCAGGTTTTCAAAACCTCGTTCAGAGCCCAGGAGAGGACCAGCGGATGAAGGAACCAGAGCGCGAACAACACGCCGAGCACGGCGGCAATCCACGCTTTGACAAGCCGCCGCCGCACCGGCTCCGGATTTGGTTTCTTCTCTGACATTCCCCACACCATACGCAGGTTCCTGCATTTCAATCCAGTTCAGCCTTGATGCTTCGGCTCTCCCGGCCTAGACATCGCGGATTATGGAGGTGGCGAGGCATTGAAAAAAAGCGCATCCGATGGGTGGATCGCTGTTTCGGTGATTGTTTGCAGCATCGTGCTGTTCATCGCACTTGCCCTCGGACTGAGCGGCAGGGTCCTCGTGCATGACGGGCATGCCGTGCGCGTTAGATTTCATGACATCACCGGCATCAAGGTCAGTTCGCAGGTCAAATTCGCCGGGGCTCCCGCAGGTTCGGTCACTGGTGCCCGCATGCTCACCGCCGCCGAGCGGACGGCAGATCCGGATCACCTCGTGGAGATCACGCTCACGCTTGTGCGGGATGTCCCGCCGCTGACAAAAAATACCAGGGTGAGCATCGCGGCGGACACGCTGCTGAGCGACAAGTTTGTCCTGCTGCAGGACGAAGGGACGGGAGCGCCGCTGCTCTCGGAAGGGGAGGTGCTCAACGGCATCACCCCCACCACCTTCGACAAGCTCGCCAGAGACGTCGATGGCGCCATCGAGGGGCTCCGGAAGGTGTTGGGCGCGGATGCAGCCAATAAAGATTTGTTTACGAAGATTGACCGTATCGTCGAGGACACCCAAGGCCTCCTCACCGGTCTGAAGCCCGTGGTCAAGGACGCCGGGATCGTCGTGGCCGATGCCAAAACCACAATGGTGGATGCCAAGACCACGATGGCGGATGCCCGCTCGCTCATTGCCGACAACAAGACCGGCATCTCCCATGCCGTCGGCCGCATCGACAGCGCCGCCGGCTCAATGGATTCCCTCGCAAAAAAAGGCGAGGCATTCATGCAGGACAACACAAAAAACCTGTCCGCTGCGATCTCAGGCTTGCGCGTGACGGCGGAAAACCTGAAGGTGACCTCGACCTACTCGAAGTTTCTTCTGAGGGATCTTTCCGAACGCCCCAGCCGACTTATCTGGGGTGGAGGCAAGCCCCCGGTCCTGCCCAGCCATCAGGAAATCCTCCAATCCCGCCAGCCCGTCCCGGATCGCTGAGGATTCCGT
>CAZSDC010000154.1:0-7650 GCA_964605515.1 uncultured Chthoniobacter sp. | reverse complement strand
CTCCTGACCGAGTCCAAACTCCCGCTCGTCGCCGCAACCGACATCGCCGACGCCGCACAAAAAGTTGTCGCCGCCGTCCAGACCGCCTGAGCAAGCCGTAAGGGTTCCATCATTTCGCATTCCACATTTCGCATTCCACATTATCTAAAACATGGCCATTCTTGTTGACAAAAATACGCGCCTGCTTGTCCAGGGCATCACCGGAAAAGCCGGCGGATTTCACGCCCGGTCCTGCATGGAATACGGCACGAATGTCGTCGCCGGAGTCACCCCCGCACGCGGAGGCGAGCTCTTCGAGGGAAAGATCCCGGTCTTCGATACGGTGTTCGAAGCCCGTCGCGAAACCGGCTGCAATGCGACCATGATTTTTGTGCCTGCCGAATTTGCCGCAGACTCGGTCATGGAAGCGGTGGATGCAGGCATCGAGCTCATCATCTGTATCACCGAGGGAATTCCTGTTGTGGACATGATGCGGGTCAAGGCGGCTATGGCGGGAACACCCAGCCGGCTCATCGGTCCAAACTGCCCAGGCGTCATCACCCCAGGCCAGTGCAAAGTCGGGATCATGCCGGGCTACATTCACAAGCCCGGAAACGTCGGGGTTGTCTCCCGCTCCGGAACTCTGACCTACGAAGCCGTCTGGCAGCTCTCCAGCCGCAACCACGGCCAATCCACCTGCGTTGGCATCGGAGGGGATCCGATCAACGGCACCTCCCATCTGGATGTCGTCAAAATGTTCAACGAAGATCCCGACACCGAAGCAATGATCATGATCGGGGAAATCGGGGGAACGGCCGAGGAAGAGGCCGCCGCCTGGCTCGCGGCCAATTGCAAGAAGCCCGTTGCCGCATTCATCGCAGGTGCAACAGCGCCTCCGGGACGCCGCATGGGACACGCCGGAGCCATCGTAAGCGGCGGAAAAGGAACCGCCGCGAGCAAGATCGAAGCCCTTCAAGCCGCCGGCATCGAAGTGGCAGAGACCCCCGCCGACATGGCCGACGCCCTGCTCCGCCGCATAGCCAGAGGCTGATAAGGTATCCGCCTACGCGCCGGATTTCGTGAAAAATGCCCGCTGCTTTGCGGAGATTTTCTTCCCGAGCTTCTCGAGCACGAGCAGCAGGTCCTCCCAGACTTTGCGTTTTTCCGTGATGGTTTGGTTCCGGAGCAGATAGGCGGGGTGGTAGGTCACCATGACCGGGATGCCTTGGAATTCGACCCAGCGGCCGCGCAGATCACGCATCGGAGATGTGTCGCCCAGAAGGCCCTCCACCGCTGTCGCGCCGAGAGCAACGATGGCGCGCGGCTGGATGAGATCGATCTGCTCGCGCAGCCAGGGCAGGCAGGTCGCCATCTCCGCGGGTTTCGGCTTCCGGTTTCCGGATTCTCCCGCAGGCATGTCCGGGCGGCATTTCAGGACATTCGCGATATAAATATCCGAACGCTCGAATCCCATGGCCTGGATCATCTTCGTGAGGAGCTGTCCGGCCTTGCCGACGAACGGTTCGCCCTGCTCGTCCTCATCGGCCCCCGGGGCCTCGCCGACGAACATCAACTCCGCCCTGGGGTTCCCGACTCCGAAAACAACCTGCGTGCGGGAGCGCACAAGATGCGGACACTTTTCGCAGGTGAGCACCGCCTCGCGAAGCGATTCGAATGTCCATTTTTTTTCCTGGGGAAGAGATTTCGATGAAAGCACTTGGGACGACGGGGCTGGCGCCAACACGCTCGCGCGGCGGGTCGCAGCGGCCTGACGAAGTTTTCCGAGGGCGGTTCCGGAAGCACGCGGAAGCGGCTTGAGGCTCTTCTGGATATTTTTCAATAGCGGGACGGACGCCCGAATGGCCTGCTGAAACGAATCACTCATCGTTTTCTCCTATCAGCTTGTCCGCTGAAATGCCTCCATTATTCTCACGCACACCGATATCTCAGCCTTGACCAGCTTTGATGTGGGCCCCGGCACCAACGCTTGTCAAGACAACACCGCTGCACCCGGCGTTCTTTCAAAGAGGAAAGAAAGCAGCGCCTTCAAGTGTTTTGGCCGGAGTTGGTCTGGCTCGTCGCCTCGATGAGAGCGATCTCTCCAGGAGTCAGCCCGTAAAGACTGTAAACGATGTCGTTGATATCGTTGTCCAAAGCGGCGCACTTGCCTTTGTAGTAGTCAGTTTCCTTTTCGGTCTTCGCACCAGCGAGCATTTTTTGCGACTCGATCATGGCTCCTACCAAGCGGACGATCTTGTCATGGTCGGCATTGCACTCGAAGTTTGTGAAATCGAGCGGGGGCAGCGGGAGCGAGGCCAGCTCCCCGCGTTGAACGTGCAGCGTTTGGAATGTGCTGCGATAATAAAAAGAAAGTGCCCGAGAGTTCACAATTCCCGTGACGAAACGAAGGTCGTACGGCGAAGGGTTGTCGGCATGCGGGATGATAATCAGCACATCTTTGACGTAGTAATGGCTGTCATCATAGGTTCCGGCAAAAAGTTTTGAGGTGTCCTTGACGAGGACTTTTGGCTGCTCGAACCGGGCCGATTCTCCCGGCCGGGCAGTTTGTCGGTGTTCCCTCATTTTTTCCGGGACATACCAGACGAATTCTCCTTTGTAGGAATAGCCGTAACGAAAGACATCGTCACCGCGAAGCAAGGGTTTGTCTTGCGCGTGAAGCCCCTCCTGCAGGTGGAGGAACTTTGCATCATCGCCGGTTTTCAAACCGAAGCAGACATCAAACTGCCGGCCAATTGTCGGGCCTTCGCGCATCTTCTCTTTGATGCTCTCCGCTTCCGGGAACAGGCTCAGATCGAAAACATTCTCGAAAGTTGTTTCAAAAGCCTGCTGCGGAATTTTGCGGAGCAACTGAAATCGCTCCCCGGGTTTTCCGGACCGGACGCTGATCACGGGGGTTTTCTTGGCAGGAGCCCGATCTTTTTCAAAAACGAAAAGGCTTGTTTCCACCTGGGCGGCGGCGAAAACGCGGTGATCGAATTCCGCAATTTCTTCGATGCGATAGTTTGCCAGGATCAGGCGTCGCAATTTCTGAAAGCTATTCAATCTCAGCCAGCCCTTGGAAATGATGTAGCCGAAGCGGCCATTGTTTTTCAGAAGCCGTGTCGCCTGCTCCAAAAAACAACAATAGAGGTCAGCTTTGTGTGTGAAGGTGTCGTAGTGATCCCAGAGATAGTCTTTGACTTGGGGTTCGATGTTGTGCGGTCGCACATACGGCGGGTTCCCGACGATCGCGTCAAATCCATTGCCGCGAGGGCGCGGACGCCGGGTGACTTTCGCCGTGTATTTGGCGTTGGTCGGCGCGGAGCTGTGGATGAGCCCTCCTTCGATGAAATCGTCGAGTTCAGGAGTTTCGGCCACTTTGCCCGCAGGGACAAAGCGCGGGAAGAGGGAGGGAAAAGCGGCCTCAAAATCCATCGGGTTTAGCTTCCGTTCCTCATCGATGCTGAATTCAAACTGCCCGTGGAGCACATCGGTACCGATGAGGGAATTGCCGCATTTGATGTTGGCTGCGAGCGAAGGGAGGATGGCCCCTTGCTCGAAATCCATGCGGTATTGATGGGCGCTGGAGGCGGTTTCATCCTGGAGAAGCCGAAGGTAGAGGGAGAGTTGGGCGACTTCCACCGCCTGCGCATCTATGTCCACGCCGAAGATGTTATTGAGCAGGATATCGCGACGCTTTTTCAGGCTGAGGTGAAGCGAACCCTCGCGGGTGAGGCAATCCGCCTGCGTGGCCTGTTTGGGAAATTTGTTGTAATAGGCGGTATGGTAGGCGAGCAGGCATTCATAGATTCCGAGGAGGAACGAGCCGCTGCCGCAGGCGATATCGGCAAATCGCATCTGCGCGATGGCCTCGGGCTTGCGGCCTTCGATAAGATGGCCGACCGTCTGATCAACGAGGTAGCTGACGATGTAGTCGGGTGTGTAATAAACGCCGCCGGCCTTTCGGACATCGGGTTTCTGTTCGATTTCGGCACGTTTGGGCGTGGCCCGGATGACATTGCCGAGAAACCGCTCGTAGATACTGCCGAGAATGTGGATGGGGACCGTGGAGAAGTCGTAGGCGCTGTTCTTGTGGCTGAGGGCTTCGCAGATGTCGGCGAAGACGTCGCCGTCCGGCGAAAAATCCGTCGAGTCGAGAAGAGGGTGCTTTTTGAAGACGATGCCATTGTAGATCCCATCGAGGCGGTGGCACTGGGCGCGAAAGTCACCCCACGCGGAGCCCCTCGCGCCGAGCTGGGAGATGATGTCGTTTGGTTCAATGAGCCGGTCCTCAAGAAACCGGATAAAGACCAACCGGTCGATGGTCCGCTGGGTGATCTCGGTGAGGGTCGCGCTGTCGAGGGTGTCATCCGATTTCTTAAAAGATCTCGCGAGGGCAAGGCGATGCTCGTCGAGTTCATCGAGGAAGGATTCGTCGAAGGATTTGTCACCGCCCGGGAAGAGGGCGAGTTGCTTGGCTCCGCCTCGGGGCTTGGGTAACCCGTCCGCGAACTTCTCCAAACTGCCGCCCGCGACGGCCTCGCGGGAAAAAAGCCAGTAGATGCGGGCGAATTTTTCTTTGTCTAGGTAGTCGCGGTAATGGAACTTTCCGCTGGCGACGACGCGGTCGAGGGCGGTTTCCGGCGCGGCCTTGTAGCGGGAATCGAGAATCCGGAATTCCTCGAAATCAGTGAGCACCGCCAGCGGGGTCTGGGCGCTGAAGCCGTAGCGGATTGTCTGAAAATGGTCGTCGGCATTTTCGAGCGAGCGGGATGGTTTCTTGGCCTCGACAAAGAAGCGGGGTTGTTTGAAATCCGGTGCCAAGTGAAAGGCGTAGTCGGCGCGCTTGCGGGCGGCCCCCTGCTGCTGGCCCAACTCGACTTTCACCTCCTGCTCGTAGGGGTTTTTCTCCCTCTCGTGGTTCACGTCCCAGCCGAGTGCGATGAAAAATTTGTCGAGGAAGTCCTTGCGAACCTCGGCTTCCTGATACGCGGGCGAGAGGTATTTCACTTCGTGGGCCGCAAAGTCTTCAGCCAGTGCGGAGATCGCCGCGAAAGCCGTTTCAAGGGTGGCGTGTGGCAGCGGGATCTCAGGCTTCATGAAGTGAAAAGGCGTCCGGCTTGTCGAGGAAGATACGGCTCTTCATACAGGAAGCAGGGGCATTGGCGAGCAAAAGGAGGCGCTGCTGGACTGGATTCTTAGCGAAACCGCACACCATTTTTTCGTTTCGTTCTTGTCGTGAGCGCTGGTTCGCGGGAACAATCCGGCGTTTATGATCCCAATCGCCATCGTCGGGGCCAACGGCTACTCCGGGGAGGAGCTCTGCGCGATTCTTGCGCGGCATCCTGCCGTCCGGGTGGTTGCCGTGACCTCGCGCCAGCATGCGGGAAAAAAGGCGGGGCAGGTTTTGCCGCGGCTGTCCGGGCTCGGCGGGTTTTCCGAACTGGTGTTCAGCGAGCCCGAGGTGCCGGGGCTTCTGGCGTCCGGAGCGGAGTTTTTCTTTCTGGCTTTGCCGCACGGGCTGGCGGCGGGATTTGCCGCACCGCTGTTTGAGGCGGGGCGGAGGGTGGTGGATTTGAGCGCGGATTTTCGTTTGCGGGATGCGGCGACGTATCGCGAGTTTTACGGGGAGAGCCACGGGGCGGAACACCTGCTTCAGCAGGCGGTTTACGGACTGCCGGAGCTCTATCGGGCACAGATCCGGGAGGCCGGGCTTGTGGCCTCGGCCGGGTGCTATCCCACAAGCATCCTGCTCCCGCTCGTGCCGTTGTTGAAGGGCGGCCTGATCGAGGCGGACGACATCTCTGTTTCGAGCGCCAGCGGAGTGAGCGGCGCGGGCCGGAAGGCGGAGACGCCGCTGCTTTACGGGGAATGCAACGAAAGCCTCAGAGCCTACGGGCTCCCGAAGCACCGGCACCTTTCCGAGATCGAGCAGGAACTCTCCCTCGCAGCGGAAAAGCGGGTCGTCATCTCGTTCGTCCCTCATCTCGCGCCGATGACGCGTGGCATCCACACGACAATTTTCACGCGGCTCGCCCAAGGGGTGCCGGCGGAGGCGATCCTGCCTGCATTGGAATCGGCGTATGCCAACGAGCCGTTTGTGCGGGTCTCGACAAATCTTCCAGACACAAAAAATGTGGCAGGCACAAATTTCTGCGACGTCTCGGTGCGGTATGACGACCGCGCGAAGCGGCTCATCCTTCTCTCCGCCGAGGACAATCTGGTCAAAGGTGCCGCTGGACAAGCGGTGCAGAATTTTAATTTGATGGCGGGCTTGGAAGAGACGATGGGACTTTTATGAACACGATGCGAAAAATCCATGGGGGGGTCTGTGCTGCGGGGGGATTTATTGCCGGGGCCACCGGCTGCGGAATCAAATCCGGCAAGGCGACCCGCGATGATCTGGCGGTGGTCTTTTCCGAAGCCGCCGCGACGGCGGCCGCCACGTTCACGACCAATAAAGTGAAGGCCGCGCCGGTCCGGATTTCTGCGGAGCATCTGCGGGCGGGCCGCGTCCGCGCCGTGGTTCTCAACAGCGGGAACGCCAATGCCTGCACCGGCCCGACAGGGTTGGCCGACGCCCGCGCCATGGCGTCCGCAACCGCCAGGTTGCTCGCCCTGAAAAGCTCTCAGGTTCTCGTCTGCTCGACCGGACGGATCGGCGTCCCGATGCCGGTGCCAGCTGTCCTCAAGGGGATAGCCGCCGTCAAGCTCTCCCGCTCGGCTTCAACCAAAGCCGCAAAGGCGATCATGACGAGCGATACGTTTGCCAAGGAAATCGCGCTCGAAGTGACCACACACGATGGAAAATTCCGCATCGGCGGCCTGGCCAAAGGCGCAGGGATGATCGATCCGAACATGGCCACGATGCTGTGTGTGGTGACGACTGATGCGATTGTGCCGGCGGATGCGCTGCGCAAAGCGCTCAGGGATTCGGTGGAAGATTCCTTCAACCGGATCACCATCGACGGTGACATGAGCACCAACGACACGGTGATCCTCCTCGCGAATGGCATAAGCGGAATCTCTCCTTCACCTGCGATCTTCCGCAGTGCGCTCGATTTTATTAACCGCGCGCTGGCGCGAATGATTGTGGAGGACGGCGAGGGGGTTTCACGTTTTGTCGAGGTCGAAGTCCGCAGGGCCGCGACCCGGGCCGACGCCCGCAGGGCAGCCGAAGCGATCGCCAACTCCACGCTCGTCAAATGCGCATGGGCGGGCGGAGATCCGAACTGGGGGCGCATCCTCGATGCTGTCGGTTACTGCGGGGCGAGAATCAAAGAGGCGACGACGGACATATTCTACGACTCGCTCCCCGTCGCCGTGAATGGGATGGTCTCCAGAACCCCCGTGAAAAAACTTCGGCAGATCGCGGCTAGGAAAGCCTTCCGCGTCACGGTGGACCTCAAACTCGGCAAGGCCTCGCATGTGGTTTGGACTACGGATTTGACGGAGGAATACGTCCGCCTCAATCTCGGGGAGTAATGAGTACCGACCTGACACCTGAACTGCGTTCCGATAGCCTGATCGAAGCGCTGCCCTACATCCAGGAATTCCGAGGCCATACGTTCGTCATCAAATATGGCGGGGCTGCGATGGAAGATGAACAGATCGTCGAAAAGTTCCTGCGCGACGTCGTCTTTCTCGAGGCCGTCGGGATCAATCCGGTTC
>CAZSDC010000153.1:0-7694 GCA_964605515.1 uncultured Chthoniobacter sp. | reverse complement strand
AGATCACGGTCGGCTTTGTCACGATGCTCTATTTCATCGTCGGTGCGCTCAGCTACGTTTTGAACTGGCCGGAGTTGAACACCAACCCGTGGCTCAAACTCGGGTTCATCCTCGCCATATTCTGGCTCGTCACCGCGTTCAACTTCAACGGGACATCTTGGACGGCCCGACTTGCGACGATCGGCCTCATCGGCGGAGTCTCGATCCCGGCGTTCATCCTGATCGGGCTCGCGATCACTTACATCGCGCAGGGCGATCCGATGCAGATCAAAATGGGAGTCTCGACGCTCCTGCCGGACTTCAAAGACGTGCAGACGCTTGTCGTTCTCGTGGCCTTCATCCTCTCCTACGCGGGAATCGAGGCCTCGGCCCCGCACGTCAACGACCTCGAAAACCCGAAGCGGAACTACCCGCTCGCGATCATTCTGCTGACGGTTTTTGCCATCGTCATCAACATCCTGGGCGCACTGGCGATCGCGATCGTGATTCCGGCCAGCAAGATCAACCTGAGCGCCGGCGTGATGCAAACATTCCAGGTCCTCCTCGACCAATACCACTTCGCCTGGGCCCTCAAACCGGTCGCAATCCTGCTCGCGCTCGGGACGGTTGCCGAAGTGAGTGCATGGGTCGTCGGGCCCGCGCAAGGCATGTTTGCCGCAGCCAAAGAAGGAATGCTTCCGGTAGTCTTTACCAAAGTGAACAGCAAGGAAGTGCCGATCCCGTTCATCCTCGCGCAAGGGGTCGTCGTCACGATCTGGGCGATCATCCTGACTCTCGGTGGCGGCGGTAATAACCTTTCGTTCCTGCTGGCCATGGCGCTGACCGTAGTGACCTACCTCGCGATGTATATCCTGCTCTTCCTCGCTTACTTCGTCCTCAAAGCCAAGAGGGCCGATGTCGCGCGCGCCTACAATATCCCCGGCGGAAAAGCTGGCGGATTCGTCGTCGCTGGCGCAGGTTTGCTCATGGTGATCCTCTCGATGGTCATCTCGTTCCTTCCTCCGGCCAGCGTGACAGGATCGTCCGAATCCCACTACGTGGAAATCCTGCTCGGTTCATTCGTCGTCAGCATGGTAATTCCCCACGTGATTTTTGCCCTGCGTCCCAGGGAGAAGGCCCGCGAACCCGCCTGATGAAAACTGCAGGCTCATAACGCAAGAGCCTTTCCAACCCCAATCGTCCGTTCTTTTCGAAGAAATAGAATCACCCCTGCAAACAGCGGGAAGCCAGCCATGCCTGTCCGCCAGATTGGCCGGCTGGAAAAGCCGGCTCAAGGAATTCCCGGGGTTCCCTTTCTTCCCACCCAATCGGGCCGTGACAAGCCTTCCCGAAAGGCCTTCAGGACCAGAGGCGAGGAGTTGATGCGGAGGTTGCTGTAGGTCCCATCTTCATTCTGCCAGCGTTCGTGCCAATAGATGGCGGCCTTCATCCTGGGATGCTCGGGAATTGCAGTGAGCGCATCGCTGATCCATTGGGCCTTGTCACCGGCTTTGGGAAAATCTCCGACCCCGAATTCGGCGAGCATCACAGGTTTGTTGGGATCGAGCGCGGTGATCTCCTCGTAGGGCCACTTGATCAGGTCGGGAAAAAATGCCCAGTTTCCCTCGTTGCGGAATTGCTTCCCGTAGATGCTGAGGCCGAGCCAGTCTACGTAGTCTGACCCGGGAAAGTAGGACGCCATCGTGTTCCACTCGTCGTTGATGGCAGGAAACGCGTTGACATGAAATACCCATAGGATGTTATTTGCGCCACGGGCCCTTGTCCGGTCAACAACGTATCTCCAAGCCTGCTTGAACACTTTGTCGCCGCCCTTCTCCGCTCCATAGTAAACGCCCGACCAAGGGAACCAGTTCCCGTTCATCTCATTGCAAAACGAGACAAAGAATGGCTTGCCAAACGCCTTGGCCCCGTCAGCCCAATCGTCAATATAGGCGTCCCACTTTCCTGCAAGAATCTCTTTGAGCGAAAACTGGTCCGGACCTTTTTCTTCTGCGTAGGGTTTATCCCAAGGGGACCAATAGACCATGGGGATCGCCCCGTAGCGGGAGATCAGCGAGAGGTTTTTGGACGGAAAGCTCTGCTCTCCCCAGTAGCTCGATGAGGCGATAATCGCGGGCGGTTTTCCCGCGAGCTTTTCGAAAGCCTCGATCGCCTCCAGAGTGACATGATCTTCCGTCTCGCCGAAATCGATATAGGAGCCGAACAAAACGCCCGACGTCGGCGTGACAGGATCAGGGTTCACGGGCGGCTGTTCGGCAGGCAGTCGGGAGGCAGGAATCAGGCACAAGACGAGCAAGAGACGTTTCATGGCATCGAGACGGATGCGGTCCGCTGCAATTTTCCCCACCCGACCCATGCCCCGCGAAGCGCATGCAGAATGGATTTCCAGATCACGTAGCTGAGGAGCGGCCGGTAAACAAACCGCTGGGGGATGATCCGGAGGGCGGTGTGGAGCGGCAGCCCTTCCATGGCAACAGCGGCCACCGCAAGCAGGAGGTCGCAGAGAATGAAAGCCAGGAAGTAGGGGAGAATGTCCCACATGTTGCCGAAGAGAAGCGACTGGAGAAAAAGGAGATCAATGAACGGGGAGAACGCCACCAGGATCACCTGAAAAAACCAAATACCCGGAAGGCTGAACCAGCCGAGAGCCTTGTAGCGCGGATTGAATATAATGTCGCGGTGCTTCCAGGCGCATTGCAGGGTGCCATAGGCCCAGCGAAATCTCTGGCGGGCAAGCGTGGAGAACGTCTCCGGAGCCTCGGTGTGCGCGACAGCCTCCGGCTGATATTCGATGCGATACCCGGCCTTGTGAATGGAGAGCGTGAGGTCTGTGTCTTCCGCAAGCGTCTCGTAAGAAAAACCTCCCGCCGCAAGGATCGCCGATTTTCGGATGGCGCTGATTGCTCCCGGCGCCACGGTTATGCAGTTCCACGCGGCATAGGCTCGCCGGTCCAGATTGAAGCCGCAGACGTATTCCAGATCCTGGCATCTCGCCAGAAACTTCTTCAGATTCCCCACTCTCGCATGGCCGGATACAGCCCCGACTTTTGGATCCTGGCAGGCCGAAATCAGGTGGTGGAGTGCATCGCTTTCGAACTGAGTGTCGGCATCAACAAAAACCAGAAACTCACTAGTGGATTCTTCCACGCCTTTCTGCAGGGCATGGGCCTTTCCCGCATTTTGCTGGCTGATCAGTCTGACGCGGGGATCCTTGATGGCGAGCACCGTATCGGTGGTCGCATCCGTGGATCCATCATCGATCACCAGGATTTCCATCTTCCCTGCATACTCTGAACCGAGCAGGGACTGGATGGTCTTTGAAATCACCTTCTCCTCATTGAATGCGGGAACAAGAATCGTCACCGGGGGAGCCACGAAGCCCTTTTTTGCGGAGGGGTTTTTGTGCGTCCGAGCCAGGATGAGGACCAGCACGGTGCGGATGAGGACGAGGATTGTTGCCACCTCAAGAAAGGCGTGCAGGAAATTCTGTGAGTGATGGAGGACCTGAAATCCGAAGCCGCTAGCCAGATTGTGTATGGATCGATTTTCCTCGGTCAGGGGAGGCATGACCTTGTCCTCATCGAGCCCGAGCAGATCGCTGATCAGGACCGGACGGTTCCCGCGCTCCTTGAGGTACTCGAGGATCGCAGGCAATGCGGCCACCGTGGCGCTGCGGTCGCCTCCGCCGTCGTGGAGCAGGATAATGTTGCCGTTGGGCAACTCGGTTTTCACGCGTTCAATGAGCTGGTTTTTGGTCGGCTTTTCCCAGTCCTTTGGATCGACATTCTCAAGAATCGTCATGTAGCCGAGAGATTGGGCGATCCCGATAGGTGCCAGCTCCTCGATTTTCGAGGGGCGGGAGTCGGCGTTGTATGGCGGCCGGAAGAGCGTCGTGGAGTGCCCCGTCAGGGACTCGATGAGTCTTTGGGTGGCGTTGAGTTCGAGTTTGATCAGCGTCGGAGTGGCCTCAGCGAGGTTGGGGTGCGTAAACGAGTGGTTGCCGATTTCATGACCCTCGGCGACGATCCTCCGAACGATCTCGGGGTGGCGCTCCACTTCGTTCCCGACTAGAAAAAAGGTGGCCTTGACCCCCGCTGCCTTGAGGATGTCAAGAATCGCAGGCGTCCACTCCGGGCTTGGTCCGTCATCAAATGTCAGGGCGACCGCCCCATCTTGGCTGGAGCCAGTGCGGAAGAGCGTCGGATAAGATGGGAGCACTTCGTAATGGCAGGAGATTTCGCCGTGGGAATCCGTGGAGAACGTGCGCCGGCCGCTTGATGTGGTAGGATCAAGGCTCACGATTTCTCCGTTGCCGATAGACGTGATCTCAGTTCCTCCCGGTATCGAAGGGTCCGGCTTGAAGGGCTTCCCCTCCATGTCCGCCCCGATGATTTTCCACACCGAGGGATCCTCAATCCCCAGACGGTTGACCATCACCCCGCCAAAACCGTAATCCCTCACCGCGCTTAGCTGATTCGCAAAGGAAGCGGCATCCAAAAACCAAACCTCGTGGCCTTTTCCCTCATAGTAGTATGAGAAACTTCCGTTGAACGACGGTTCTGCCGTCTGAATGCCCGAGGCTCCGGAGTTTCCCGCCCGGCTCATGGCGTCAGCAAAAGAAATTTGTTCGCCGACCAGCGATCCCTCTTCCCAGTCGCAGCCATAGCTGCCCAGCGAGGCGATCCATTTTTCCGGCGAGGCGCTGCGGCTGATGACCTTCATCCACCCGTCAAACCAGTCTTGCGAGGCAAGTGGTCCGGCTGGATCGTCCTCTCCGTTTTCGTCATGGAGGAGGGCAACAAACCGGTCCACATGGGGAGCCAGGAGGTCAAAATCGTAGGTGCCGAATCCCGCATCCATCGTCACGCAGAGCCATGTCTCGAGTCCTTGTGCCCTCAGGCCGTCCGCAATCGAGATGATCAGGGCGGTCAATTCGTCGGACATTCCCGGGTCGATTTCCTCCCAGTCGATGACCACGCCGGCTGCCTTGACCTTCTGGAGACGTGTCGCCAGTTGCTCGATGAACTCGTCCTTCTCCTTGCCGACCGACTGAGCAAGAAATTCCACTCCCTCGGGCATCCACTTGTTGCCCTGAAGATTGGACAAAACAGGCATGAGCTTGAAGGGCTTTGAAGCCGGGATTCTCTCAAATCCCGCATCCTCATCCTCCTTGATCCCTTCCTCGGGGTTTGTATACGAGAGCCACTCCGGGCAGAGGTGCGTGAGAAGAGCCTGATTCGATGACAGCGAACGGAATGCCGCCTCGTCCCAGCCTGTAAAAAATGCCGCGCGGATCCCCGGATTGAGCTTGGGGGGAGCGATCACCCGGCCAGCGGGCGACGGGGTCCCGCGGGCCAGTTGTCTGGTGAGCGCCTTGTCGCTGTCGCTCCGCTCGAGCGGCCGGACACGCTTCCCATAGGCCTTGATCTGTTTCTTCAGATTCTGAAGCGAGTTGGGTTGATCAAATTGCGGAGCGACCAGTAGCGATTGGATGAACAAAACCAATGCCGTGATTCCGACGATGGCTCCCAAACCGGCAAGAAACTTAAACCGCCGCCAGCGGGAGCCCCGGATATCGTGAAAAATAAAACTGTTCTTAGGCATTTTGGCCGGCAAGCCAAGAGGAGAGCGGGTGACGAGACTCGAACTCGCGACATCAACCTTGGCAAGGTTGCACTCTACCAACTGAGTTACACCCGCGCGAGAGCACAAATATATGATCCAGCGGCCTGAGTTCGTCAATTGTTCTTTTTTCTCCGGAAAAATCACGGAACCCGGGGACTCCCGGTTGACTCTGGGGCATCCTGCGTCTAAATGTGGCCCCGTTGTGATACCGACCTTGGAAAAACTCGAGCAAATCTACCACCGTCCGCTTTTTGATCTCATCCACGAAAGCCGCCGGGTTCATTTGGAATTTTGGAACAGGAACGAGGTCCAGCTCTGCACTTTGCTGAGTGTGAAGACCGGGGGATGCAGCGAGGACTGCGGGTATTGCTCGCAGAGTTCCCGTTACGACACCGGCTTGGAGAGGGAGAATTTGATGACGACCGACGAGGTGCTGCCGATTGCCCAGATGGCCAAGGCCAATGGCTCGACGCGTTTCTGCATGGGGGCGGCCTGGAAAGGCGTGCGCAAGGGCGATCAGAAGTTCGAGCAGATGATCGGCACCGTCCGCGCGGTCAGCCGTCTCGGCATGGAGGTCTGTGTGACGTTGGGCCAGCTCGGAGACGAGGAGGCTCTCGAACTCAAGAAGGCCGGCCTGACCGCCTACAACCATAACATTGACACCTCGCCGGAACACTATTCCCAGATCGTGACCACCCACACCTTCGAGGACCGTCTCAACACGATCGGCTCCGTCCAGCGTGCGGGGATCAGCGTCTGCTGCGGAGGTATCATCGGCATGGGGGAGAGCATTCAGGACCGGCTGAGAATGCTGGAGGTGCTCTGCAACTTCGACCCGTCACCGGAGAGCGTTCCGATCAACTGCTTAATGCCCATGCCAGGAACTCCCCTGGCCGATACTCCTGGGATAGATGTCTTCGAACTGGTGCGGCTGATCGCCACCTCACGGATCGTGCTGCCGAAGGCGAAAATCCGCCTCTCTGCAGGCCGGACCCGTTTGTCGCGCGAGGCCCAGGCTTTGTGCTTTTTCGCGGGTGCCAACTCGATTTTTTACGGCGACAAACTTCTCACAGCCGGCAACCCGGGCGTTGATGAGGATCGCGAACTTCTCAAGGACCTCGGCCTCGAAGCCCAGGCCCCTTATTCCGATCAACCTGAACCCGCGCACTCTCATTGAAAATCAGCATTGGCAGCGATCACGCGGGCTTTGAATACAAGGAGCGGTTCATCGAGCACCTGAAAGCCGCTGGCCATGAGGTCGTCGATCACGGAACCTATTCGGCCGAGAGCACGGACTATCCGCTTTTCATTATCCCCGCTGCCGAGGCGGTGGCGCGCGGTGAAGCAGAGCGCGGAATTGTCCTCGGCGGATCTGGCAACGGCGAGGCCATCGCCGCCAACAAGGTCAACGGCATCCGCTGCGCGCTCTGCTGGAACGACGAGACGGCCGAGCTCTCCCGCCTTCACAACAACGCAAACGTCCTCTCGATCGGGCAGCGCATGGTCTCGATCGAGATCGCACTTCAGATCCTCGACATCTGGCTCAAAACCCCGTTTGAAGGCGGGCGCCACGCGCGCCGGGTGTGCGAGCTCGATGTTTACGAGGAGGGCAGGGGAGTCGAGGGGATGAAGGTCGTGGCCTCGGCGTAAAATACTTCCGGGGCTAGCCAAAATCCACGATCTCGAAACACCCGAAAACCCGAAAGTCCTTTTCATTGTTCGAGAGCAGGTGCCTGATGCCCTCCCGTTGGTAGGTCGCGGCCAAAAGGGTGTCGAGAAGCCGCTTGCGGCCCAACCGATACCGCGCCAGCCAGCCGAGAAAGTCCCTCACGCTCTCGCCGTCAGGAAACACTCTCCGCACCTCGGCCGCCTGCCACCAATGCTCGGCCCGCGACACCGCCTCCGCGATTGTCAGCGGGTGTGGCATTCGTTTCGGATCGGTGACGATGTGAATGAACTCGGCCAAGGTTTGCGGAGCCACCGCAAGGTCATGGCCCCCGGCCAGCAACCCTTGCAACAAATGATCCGCCTGCCGGTGAAAGGGGTGGTCGCGGATCTCCACCGCGACC
>CAZSDC010000152.1:0-7761 GCA_964605515.1 uncultured Chthoniobacter sp. | reverse complement strand
TCGTCGGAATGAGGGTCGCCCGGAAATTCTGCAGGAAGAGATACATCACGCAGAAAACCAGCAGCACCGCCTCGAAAAGCGTGACGATCACCTCGTGGATGGAGATCTCGACAAACGGGGCTGTGTCGAGCGGATAGACGACTTTCACGCCGTGGGGGAACGTCGGTTGAAGCCGTTCCATCGTGGCCCGCACCGCCTCGACTGTCGTCAGCGCGTTGGCCCCGGTCGCCAGCCGGATCGCCATGCCGGAGGTCGGCTGGCCGTTGTATTTGGCCGCGATCGAAAAGTTCTCGCCGTCGAGTTTGATCTCCGCAACATCCTTGAGTCGGATCTGTCCGCCGCCGGGATCGACGCGCAGCAGGATCTTTCCGAACTCCTCCGGCGTCGAAAGCCGCGACGGCCCGAGAACGGTGGCGTTGATCTGCTGGCCGGCCACCGACGGCAGCCCGCCGATCTCGCCCGAGGCCACCTGAACATTTTGTGCCGCGATCGCATTGCGCACGTCCGAGGGCGTGAGGCTGTAGTTCGTGAGCTTCGTGGGATCGAGCCAGATCCGCATCGCGTATTGCGAACCGAAAACCTGAAAGTCCCCCACCCCCGGCGTGCGGCTGATGGGATCCTGGATGTTCGAGACAACGAAATCCTGCAGGTCCGCCGCGTTCATGCTTCCGTCGGTGGAGACGAAGGCCACGATCACCAAAAAGTTTCTCGTGGATTTCGCCACGCGGATCCCCCGCTGCTGAACCTCCTGCGGAAGAAGCGGGATCGCCAGCGAGAGCTTGTTCTGCACCTGGACCTGGGCCACGTCCGGGTTCGTTCCCTGGCGGAACGTGAGCGTGATCATCATGTTCCCGTCCTTCGTGCTTTCGGACGAAAAATAGAGCAGGTTGTCGATGCCGTTCATCTGCTGTTCGATGACCTGCACGACCGAGCTCTGGACGGTTTCCGCGGAGGCGCCGGGGTAGTTCACGGTGATCGAAACTGCCGGCGGCGCGATGCTCGGATACTGCGCGATGGGAAGTGTCTTCAGCGCGAGCGCCCCCGCCAGCATCATGAAGATGGCGACGACCCACGCAAAGATCGGGCGGTCGATGAAAAAATTGACCATGGCCTATTTCGCGCTGACGTCAGCGGGTTCAACCGGCCGCACACCGGCCCCCGGCCCGATTTTTTGGAGCCCCTCGACAATGAGCCTGTCGCCGGCTTTGAGCCCATCTGTCACGAGCCATTTGTCACCGATGGCGCGATCGGTCTTCAGGACGCGCAGCTCGACCTTGTTCCCCTCACCCACAACAAAGGCGATGGGCTCACCGCGCACATTGCGGGTGACGCCTTTTTGGGGAGCGAGAATCGCCTGCTCGTTCACCCCTTCGCTTACGATCGCCCGCACAAACATCCCCGGCAGAAGCTCGCGGCGGGGATTCGGAAACACCGCACGCAAGGTCACCGAATCGGTTCCCGGATCCACGCTCACTTCGGAAAACTGAAGAATGCCGGACTCGGGATATTGGGTGCCATCCTCGAAGACCAGACGGGTCGAGGCCCCATTGCCCGGGGAGTTCTTGAGCTGGCCGGAAGCCAGATCGCGCCTCAAGCGAAGCAACTGGCCGCTGGATTGCGTGATATCCACATAGATCGGGTCAAGCTGCTGCACTGTCGCCAGCGCACCGGCCTGACCGGAGGTCACAAGCGCCCCTTCGGTGACCGCAGAACGGCCGATGAATCCGGAAATTGGAGAGAGAACTTTCGTGTATTCCAGGTTGATGCGCGCCTCCTCAAGCGCCGCATTGCGAGCGGAAATGTCCGCCTCCGCCTGCCGCAGCACCGCGAAGGAGTCATCGTAATCCTGCTGACTGATCACCTTCGATGTGGCCAGTTTCTGGCGGCGGTTCAGCAGAAGCTCCGCCACATTCTTTGCCGCCTCCGCTTTTGCCACAGCCGCTTTCGCGCTGTCATAGGCGGTCTGGTAAGTCGCCGGATTGATCTGGTAGAGCTGCTCGCCCAATTTCACTTCCGCCCCTTCTGTGAACATCCGCTTCAGGATGATTCCGCTCACTTGAGGACGCACTTCGGCGATCCGGCACGCGGCAGTCCGGCCAGGCAATTCGGTGACGATCTCCGCCCGTTGCGGCGCAAGTGTCACAACCGCCACCTCCTGGGGAGGCATCCCTCCCGGGGCCCCGCCCGCTGAGCCTGCAGGCTTCTTCCCGCATCCCGTCAATGCAACGAACGCAAGTATCCCCATCGCTGTTAAAAAGTTTTTGCCCCGCTCCATATTGTTAATCTCTTTGATTATTAATCTGATTAAGTATATAAAATGTGCTGAGTTGTCAACCGGGTGAGCGAGTCTATATGCGCTCCTGGGTGTGATGTTTATGGCTTTCCAAAGCGTGTGAGCCTGATTGAATCACTTTTGTAATGTTTGTCATCAAACGTCTGTTAATGGTGTTGGTGATCGCAGTGGCCGTCTATTGTTTCTGGCCAAGAACAGCCACACTGTCGGGGTTTGATCCCGAGAAGATGTCGGAACTGCAGATCGCTGTGTGGAAAGCGGCGGCAGAAAAAACGATGCAGGCACCCATCCTGCCCCTCTTCCACATCTACCATGGGCAATACCGCCTGCCTCCGGTCTCCGCCTTGAAAATCGCCTTCGACACCGCGCACGCTCTGCACCTTTTTCAAACGTCACCGGATGCTGCGGACCAGGAAAAGGCGCTGCTTCCGCTGCAAACGGTTTTTGTCACCCTGAAGTCCGCCACAAAATCCTCCTTTGACTCCAATGCCGCCGCGCGGGTGGAGTTTATCATCTGGACCCTGCGCGCTGACGGCGCCAAACGGGCGCAGCTCACAACCGCCTGGTCGGAATCGCTCGCCCTCCTCTACGGACACTCGGCCGAGGAGTGCCTGCCTGCGGCGAAGCAGTTTTCCATCGCTTCCAAATTGGCCGAAGAAGGCAAGTGGGACGAGGCGCGATCCAATGCGCTTGTGGCATGGAAGACGATCAAGGCGATGGAGCCCGCCGAAAAATAAATCTTCTTCCGGCGATCATGCCCGGCTGAGTTCGCACGAATGGGCGGCAAATCCCGCCCCGAACGCCGTCAGCCAAAGGGTTTCCGGGCATCCTGCAGCGAGCGCCCGTTCGAGGGCGACGAGGATGCAGGGACTGCTGATGTTTCCAAAATCCCGGAGAACCGAGCGGGTCTCGTCCAGGAGATATCCGGGGAGCGCGCCTTCGAGGGCATCGATCACGTCCCGGCCTCCGGTGTGGGAAAGAACTTTCCCGGGATCGCAAGTGCGCATAGCAAACAGCTTTCCCACCGCCTCTGCAGCAAGCCCGGGCACCGACCGGTGGAGTTGGTTCTTCAGCTTTCCCCCGGAATTCACAAACCGGATTTTCTCACGGTGCTCCGGCTGGTGGATCGTGCGGAAACTTTTCATTTGCATCTGCCCACCCGCTTCGTTCCCGCTCCACAAGGCCGCCGCCGCACCGTCACCAAACAGGCATAAGCTGATCAAAACACCCGGATCGTCATCGAGATAAAACGCCGCGGAACACACCTCCACCGCCACCGTGGCCACGAGCGCATCGGGGTGGAGCGCCAGATACCCCCGCGCGGATTCCAGCATGGGCAGCGCGGCTCCACATCCGAGGCCGAGAAGGTCCTGCAGATAAACCCCCGCTCCAAGATTGAGCAATTCGGCAAGATAGCTGCTCACACCTGGACAAAGATACCCGGTGCAACTACAGACAATGAGGGCATCCAGTTCGGAGGGATGAACGCCACTCTTCGAGAGGGCGGACGCCAGGGCCTTTGCCGCAAGCTGCGGAGCCGCCCGTTCAAATTCCCTGTGAAGGCCCTCCGCATCGAGCGAGAGGACATGCGGCAGGTCATCCTGCGCAAAGCGACGGGTCGCGATCCCTGAATCTCCCAGAAGGATTTTTTCGAGCAGGTCGCGGGAGCGTGGTCTCAGGCCCTCCAGCGTGCCGGAGCCATTGAGCATCTCCCAACACTCTTTTTGGGTGACAATATTCGCTGGAAACGCGCTGGCAATGGACTGAAGAAACATGAGAGAGAGAAACGGCTCGACTCACCACCGTCTCATGCCTTGAGAAAAACGGCCAGCTTATCGGAGAGGTTCCTCAGGTTGAATGGTTTGGTGAGGAACTCGTCCATGCCGGAGCTGAGGCACCGCTCACGGTCGCCGGGCAACACATTGGCGGTCAGGGCGATGATGGGAACCCTCGTTCCGGACTCGCGCTGACGGATCCTTCTTGTCGCCTCGAGGCCGTCCATGACCGGCATCTGCATGTCCATTAGGATCGCAGCATATTTTCCAGGTGAGAACGATTCGAGCGCCTCCAGCCCGGTCACCGCGGTCTCGACCCCGTAGCCGAGATGTTCGAGCATCTTGCTGACAAGAACGCGGTTCGAGGGCTCATCTTCAACAACAAGGATG
This sequence comes from uncultured Chthoniobacter sp., assembly GCA_964605515.1. GTDB lineage: Bacteria > Verrucomicrobiota > Verrucomicrobiia > Chthoniobacterales > Terrimicrobiaceae > QYQL01. Next base: position 3,303 of record CAZSDC010000152.1, on the reverse strand, counting down.
AGGCTCCCTTCGGGGAGCATCGGCTCAATCTCGGACGAGAAAATGCTCCCGGCGGCAGTGTCCTGTTCCAGAACGGGAGCGCCCCCCGTTCCCCTGGAAGCCAGCGCCGGCGAAGCGGTTTCCAGCGGATAACGGAAAGTAAACCGGCTGCCATGACCCGGCGTTGAAACAACGCTCAGCGTGCCTCCCATGGCCTCTGCAAGGCGCAACGAGATCGTCAGCCCGAGACCTGTCCCTTCAAACGGCCGGCTCACCGATGAATCGGCCTGCGTAAAGGGCTTGAACAGGTCCTCGAGAATTTCATTGGGAATCCCGGGCCCGGTGTCCTCGACCGAAAAATCCAGTGCCCGGCGGCCTCCGGCAGATGCCGCAGCAACCCGCAGAACAACGGAACCCTTCTGCGTGAATTTGACCGCGTTGCCGAGGAGGTTGATGAGGATCTGCCGGATCCTCCGCATGTCGCCCGTGATCACCTCCGGGACTTCCGGGGAACTTTCGAAGGAAAATACGAGCCCCTTGTCCGCCGCCGTTTTTCGGATCAGTCGGCAGGCGGATTCCACAAGCGAGGAAATATTGATCGGGGCGGTTTCGAGCAGCATGCGCCCCTTCTCGAGGCTCGCCAGGTCCAGGATGTCGTTGACCACGTCGAGGAGGTGGGTGCCGCTGTCGAAGATCGTTTGAGTATACTCCTGCTGCTCCTCGTCAAGCCGGGTTCTTGAGAGGAGTTCGGCAAAACCAAGAACTCCGTTGAGCGGCGTGCGCAGCTCGTGGCTCATCAACGCGAGGAATTCGCTCTTCGCTTGAGCGGCGGCCTCGGCTTTGATCGCAAGTTCCTTGGCGCGGACATTCGACTCCTCCAGGAAGGCGTTGAGTTCCTTCAGCGCATTCTCCGCGAGCTTCCTCTCGGTCAGATCAATGTCGATGCAGAAAAACTCCGGCTCGCGACCGTGTCTGCTGATGACCGCATGGCTCGAAAACACGGTCACACGCGAGCCGTCTTTCCGCATCAGTGTGAGCTCGGAAGCCGGGGGCGGCTGCAGTGTCTCGCCCATGGTTTTGATCGCCTGTCTCACTCCGTCCCGCATTTCCGGAGGGATGATCAGGTCGAGCAGGCTTTTGCCGAGCGCTTCTTCCCTCGAATACCCATACAGCGCCTCCGAGGCATCGTTCCAGTAGTGGGTTGTGCCGTCCATGTAGTATCCCTGCACCGAGATCGACGGGATGTGCTGGAGCATCAGGCGGAACCGCTCCTCGCTCTCACGGAGCGCATTCTCAGTGGTTTTGCGCTCCGTGATGTCGCTGGAAATGCCGAGGATGGCCTGGTTTCCGCCCCACGCGACCTTCTTCGCAACGACCTCCAGCGGAAACGTGCTCCCATCTTTACGGCAATGAACCACCTCGAAGGCGGCTTCACCCTGCTCCTCGACAAGACGGATCCGATCCTCGAGCACAGCCCTGCTTTCCGGCGCGTCGAGATCCCTCAGAGCCAGGCTCATCAATTCCTCGTGCTCGTAGCCGTGCAAACGGGATGTCCGGCGGTTTGCGTAAAAAAACCGCCCTTCGAGATCGTGCACAGTGATCGAGCACGGAGCGGCATCCAGCATCTCCGACATCATCCGGAGGTTCTCCTCCTGCCTTTTGCGCTCGGTGGTGACCTCGGTATACATGACGATACCGCCGATTTCTCCGCCCTTCCGATACCATGGCCGGCATTCCCACCTGTTGTAGGTGATGGAACCGTCCGGTCGCTCGAAGCTGTCATCGTCGTTCCGTTCGACCGCACCGGCCAGGCACCGCTGATGGACCTCCCTCCAAACCCGGGGAATCTCCGGGAAGACTTCGTAGTGGTGCCTGCCGAGAACATCCGCCTCCCTGACATTATAATTTTTGAGAAAGCGATCACTGACAGCAATGTAACGGAGCCCGTTGTCAAAGACGGCCAGCGCGTTCGGGTCATGCTTCACGATGTAGCGCATCGTCTCCTCGCTCTCGATCAGGGCCTGCTCCGCCCTCCTGCGCTCGGCCTCGTTGTCAAAGCTTTCCAGCGCAAAGCTGATGTCGTCGGCCATTTCCTCCAGGAGTTTGCGAACCTCGTCATCGAAAACATGGGCTTTGTCGCTATAAGCGACGAGCGTCCCAATGGATTTTCCACTCTTGCGAAGGGGGAAAGCCGCGCCTGCTGCCCACCCGAAGCGGGCATTGCGCTCGTTCCATGGCGCGTAGCTCGGATCGTTCTGAAAATCCTGACACCAGACCGGCCTGTTCTCGCGGATCGATCTACCTGTGAGACCTTGCGTGCATGTCTCCCGCTTATCGGTCGAAATCCGGATACCCTGAACGTGATCCGTGCCGGAGCCATATGCAGCAACGGGGAGGACCATTCCGGCCGCCTCGTCCACCATGCCGATCCACGCCATTTTCATGCCGCCGAATTCCACCACCAGTCTGCAGACTTCAGGCAGCAACTCATCCGGAGAATCGGAATGCACAATGGCCTGATTGCACTGGCTCAGAGCTGCATAGAGCTGGCTGAGGCGGGCGACGCGGACCTCGCCGGTTTTCCGCTCGGTAATGTCGATGAAGGTTACAACCACCCGGGAAATTTTGCCGTCAACATCCTTCTCGGGATAGGCATTGCAGAGCACCCAGAGAGGGGAGGCCATGTCCGGCCGGCTGATCCCGAAGATCTGGCTCCGGATCGGTGCGCCCGAAGCTAAAACCTGCTGGACAGGGTATTCGTCAAATGGCGCCCGCGTGGCGTCTTCACGCAAAAAACACCAGGCGGGATCCATGGCGGTTTTCCCGAGCATTTGGTCCTTGGTGAGCCCGAGCAGGGAGGATGCCATCGAATTCCCCAGCACGATGGCGGAGTCGCCGGCATGGACAACCACACCTGCGGGGAGATGCTCGAGGAGCCTCTCGTATTCCGCTCCTTTCTGCAGCAGGGCTTCCTGCATCCCGTAGCTCTCGGTGACATCGCTGAACACGAGCACCACCCCAAAAATCTCCCCATAGGGATCACGGATCGGCGCGGCGCTGTCGGCGATCTGGTATTCCTTGCCGTCGCGGGCGAGGAGAACCGTGTGGTTGGCCAACCCGACCGTCACGCCGCACTCAATCACCTGCCCAACCGGGTCCTCGACCGGTTGGCGCGTTTGGGCATTGACGATGCGGAACACCTCGGCCAGCGGTCGTCCCTCCGCCTCGGCCAAAGGCCATCCGGTCAGCCGCTCGGCAACAGGGTTCATGCGGGTGATCCGGCCATTGACATCGGTTGCGAGGACCGCGTCACCGATGGACTGC
>CAZSDC010000151.1:0-7878 GCA_964605515.1 uncultured Chthoniobacter sp. | reverse complement strand
AAAAAAAGTGTTGACCGTTTGTTGACATATTGCGCGGTTGTGCGTATTGTTTCGCCAAGGAACACGACTATGCAAAAACTAAAACTCAAAGTCATCAAAACATCCGTCCGTGGCGAACCGTCTTGGTGTGTCAGAGTCCCGACCCTGGACGGGAAACGCAAGCGGCGGTTCTTCGATTCCAAGCAGGATGCGGAAACATTCCTGCAACTCAAAAAAGCCGAGCTCTCCAATTTCGGGACGCGGGGCGTGAGTCTGACAGAAACGGATCGAGGCGATTACCTCGCTGCCGTGGAGAGACTCAGACCGCACGGGCTTTCCGTCCTGCAAGCCGTGGACATGCTCCTGCCGACGCTCAAAGCCCGCGACAAGTCCTGCACGGTGCCCGCCCTCGTCGCGGAGCTTCTCAAGGCCAAGGCCAGCGACGGGGCGAGCGAGCGATACTTGAAAGACCTCCGCACCCGGCTGGGCATCTTTGCCGCCGAGTTCCCCGAGGACATGGTATCGTCATTCACCACGGCCCGCTTGGACGATTGGCTGCGGGGCTTGCCGCACAGCCCGACAACGCGGAACAACTACCGGCGCTTGCTGGGCGTGCTGTTCTCTTTCGCGGTTGAACGGGGATATGCCATCGCCAACCCGATCACCAAGAGCAGCAAAGCCAAGGTGATTGGCAAGAAGCCGGGCATTCTCACCGTGGAGCAGGCGATTCGGTTGCTGGGAGCCGCCGAGCCGGAAATCCTGCCAGCCATCGCCCTTGGACTGTTCGCCGGATTGCGCCCCGAAAGCGAGTGCTGGCGGTTGGATTGGAGCAGCATTGATTTCAAGAGCCGCCTGATTGACGTTGCCGCCGACGCGACCAAGACTGGCCAAAGCCGGTATGTGAAGATGAGCAAAAACCTTATCGCGTGGCTGCTGCCGTATCGCCAACAGCGCGGTCCCGTTTGTCCGACCGGCGACAAATATTTCGTCATGCTTCAGAAGGCGAGAGAAGCTGCCCGCATCACCAGTTGGCCGTCAGACTGCTTACGGCACAGCTACGCATCGTATCATTACGCACACTTCAAGAACGCCGGGGCGACGGCGCAGGAGCTTGGGCATACCGGATTAAAGACGTTCTTCACACATTACAGGAACCGCGTGAAACCCCAGCCCGCCGAGCGGTATTGGAATATCTTTCCCGCAACTGAGACCGAGACTGAAGGCAAGGTTGTCAACATGGCAGCATGAGATATGAAAAAGAAACCCACACCCAAGCGGGCGAGCAATGCCAACACCGCACCCTCACCAATCAAAGCCCGTAGAGGGCAACATGGCGCGAAGAAATCTCCCGCCGCTGCCCGTGCTGGGCTCAAGAGCCGGGGTGAGCGGGCGTTGAAAGAAGCAACGAAGACCGGAGTTGTATCGGATGAGTTGCGGCGGGCGTTGAAGACGGCGACCGTAGCGCACCGGGCGGGCAAGGGCCGAGGGCAATTAAGGTTGCTTGAATCGTCGAAGGGACGGGAGGGGCAACCCTTCGCCCCCGGACCGCTGGCGGGGCTTTCGAGTGAACGCCCGACGAGTGCGGACCACTCAAAACCCAAGGGAGCACAGATACCGGGGGGGCTTCAAAAAAGCGGCCAGAAATTTTCCCCCTCCAAAAATCCCAAGCTATCGCCAGCGGAGATAAAGAAACTGAAAGGCGAATATCTATTTTCCTGTATGCAGTATTTGCACGGAGATGTTGCCGATGGAAATTATGAAGCAGCCTGCATTTATGAGTATGCGCGAGCGTCTGAAATACTTCGGAAAGCGGCACGGCTATTAAGAGGTGGGTTGAAGGTGGAAGAGGTGTTCTGCGAAATGAAGCACCACAACGCCCATGTCCAAAACTTTCTAGAGCTTTGGGAGTGCCCATCCTTCCCGGAGAAAAGTTGGAATCAGCTTACCGCGACCGAGCGAGAGAGGATCGCTTTGGCGTATCCGTTCCCCGCCGATAAGGTTCTCCCGCTGCGGATGAATGAGGTTTGGAATCTTGAGTCCAACGGCATCTTTGACGAGTTGAAGAGGTTGGCAGCAACACAGATGCAATCTAAGCGGACATCCGGCACCCAGCGGGCACCGAAAGTCTATCCCGTCATTGAAGGCTGGCCGAAGCGGAAGGAACAAAGCTCGCCGTGGGTCCATGCGCTTTTCACTTTGGATTTTCGTAAGACACCCAAGCAGTTGAGGAATGAATTTGAAATCTGGTTGAAGCAGCCGGAGAACAAATCCCGATTCGACACCCATAAAATTAACACCACTGGCACGACAGGGGTTTTCCGTGATCGCCTGAAAGATTTGGCAGCATGGCGGATTCTGGATCAGCTTCGCAGTATCGAGGCGGCAAACATTTACGTTCGTGATAATCGCTTGACGGATGAGGCTGGTATTCCCCGGCCTTTTTTTGATGCGAGGGCAGGACAGGCTTCAGACAAGTTCCCTTTGAATGATGCTCCTCTCTATCGTGAGGAATCCGGTTGGAGAAAAGCATGTAAGGAGGCAAAGGCTTTCACAGAGAGGTTGCTGGCCGCACCCGATTGGCCGACGGCTACTGAGACAGCCCCCGAAGAAGAGAAAAAGATTTCTAAGAGTTCCCCTTAGACCACGTTCAGAATAGGTGCGCGGTGTGCGAAAACTCCCGCACATGAAGGCACCTACCTGCAAAAACGCACCGGGCGAATCCCGGCCAGCTACCGGAACGGCTGCGGATGTTCTGGGCCTCGTCACAAAGCGAGTTGTCGCGAAAGCGGTTTCCGTTTCACTTCGCTGCATTGACAACTGGATGAGGGAAAAACGCATCCCATTTATCCGGCTCTCGCCGCGTTGCGTGCGATTCCATTTACCGAGCGTGCTCGCTGCATTGCGCCGGTTCGAGGTGCAGGCCATCCACTAAAAAAGAAAGAAGCCTGCCGAGCACTTTTTGAACGGAGCTCGACAGGCTGAAAAACTGGCATGATAAACCTATCCTCAAACAAGGCACCGGGCAAGCGCATCCTCTCTGATTTTGAAGAGGAATTAAAATGGGCGGACTCATACTCCAGGCTCCCGGTCATTCTGGAATTCTGGAGAAGATGCAATGCGCGAGGGATTCGACTCGACCGCTTCTTTAAGACGTTGGGCGAGGAGTGGACAGGCTGCGACAACATCAGCGTTTATGCCGGAACGCTGGACCGGATATTCAAAACGGTCCCCCGCGTCAATCTCGACGACATGATGGATCGGAAGGAGATCGTTGCTTACAGGACCCTTCCCGAAACAATCACCGCATATCGGGGAGCCTATCCCATGAATGCAGTCGGATTCAGTTACTCACTCGACGAGGCCGTGGCAAAAGGATTCCCGATGCTCAACCGCTACCGCATCCGAGGCGCATCTCCATTCCTCCTGTCAGTTGAACTGCCAAAGCGGTTCTGTGTCCTGAAAGCAGATCGGCAGGAGCAGGAGATAATTTGTGTGAACCGTGGAGTGGTTCGCGTCACTGGCAGGACTGAAATCAAACCGGAGTCCGAACAATGACAACGCTCCTTATCCTCCGCGACGCTATCAGCCTTGCCTTGATCCTCACCGCCGCAGTCTGGTTTTTCCGGCACGCGATCGCTGACCGGCTCCGCACCGCTTGGCGAAACTTCCGCCACCGCCTCATGCCGACAGGACCGCAGGACAACGCCCGCCTCGCCAAACTTTACCGAGAGGGGAAAATATGAGCACCGTTGACCAGATCCTAGACCGCTGGCCGCTCCGCTCAATGTGTGCCCGGCTCAATATCAGTCTTCCGGCCCGTGGTAAATTCTGTTCGCCGTTCCGACCGGACAACAACCCGTCGTGCGAAGTCTGGAAAGAAACGATCAAGGACCGCAGCACCGGCGAGACATACGACAGCATCAGGTGTTATGCGGAGATCAAGGGATTATCGAATTCCGACGCGATCAAGGCGCTTGCCGCCGAGCTACCGGGACGCGGACCCAGGCCGACCCCGACCCCGCCGCACAAGCTGGTTGTTCCGATATTGACCGGGGAGCGGGAAAAATGCGCGAGGCTGGCCGAGCTTCGCAAGTTGCCAGAGCAAGCCATTCAAGCTGCCGTTGTGAGTCTTGGCGTTGTCGGGTTCGGGAAGTCCTGCGGGCATGATTGTTGGATCATCACCGACAGGCACGGGCGCGTTGCCGAGTCCCGCAGGCTGGATGGGAAGGAGTTCGAGGCTTACGGGGAGCATGGGGAAAGGAAAGTTCATACCATCAAAGGGAGCTCGAAAAAGTGGCCGGTTGGATTGACGCCAAAGTATCGGCCGCTCGCCGACATGCCGGTTGTTCTCGGGGAGGGATCACCCGATTATTTGGCCCTCTGTGCGGTTGCTCTCGAAACAAAGCCGGAATTTCTCCCGGTTGTCATGCTGGGCTCATCCTTCGCCATTGACGCGCAAGCCCTGCCGGGCTTCGCAGGCCGCGCCGTAACGATATTGGCGCACCCCGACGCCGCAGGTCAGACAGCCGCCGTCCGCTGGGCTCGCCAGCTTGACCCCGTAGCCGCAAGCCTCCGCGTCCTGCAACTCGACGGGGGGGACGTGAACGACCTTGTTTCAAAAATGGGAGCCGCTGAATTTTCAAAGGAGATTTTGCAATGAGCGTCGCACACGAAATTGACTGGAAAGAAAAAATTGCCGACCCCGAGCCGGTTGACGTTGAAACCCTCGACCCGCACTTTCGGAATGACGTTGGCTTTGCCGATGCGTTTGCCGAAAGATTCGGGGGGCGTGTCCGATACATCGCGGAAGAGGGGCAATGGCTCATCTTTGACCCCCGGCATGGCTGGCACCGGGACAGTTCAGGAGAAATCCGAGCAATGTTCATCGCCTACGCCCGCGAACTGTTCACCAAGGCTTGCGATGACGCCAAGGCCATGACCGACCCGCAGGCCGCAGGGAAGGCCGTTGCCGCCGCCGCCCGGCTGGGCGACAAGTCCCGCATTGACCCGGCGCTGACCTTTGCCGCTGTCAACCGCCGACTCGTCGTGAGCGTCACCGATCTTGACCGGGAACCGCACTTGCTTGGCGTTCAAAATGGCGTTGTGGATCTCCGCAACGGCAGCTTTGCCAACCACTCGCCAGATATCCTCGTAACCCGTCAATGCGCGTGCGACTTTGACCCCGAGGCCGAGTGTCCGACATTCGAGGCTTTTCTTGAAGCAGTGCAACCAGCTCCCGAAATGCGGGGATTCCTTCAACGTCTCGCCGGGTATTCACTCACCGGATATATCGGGGAGCATATTCTCCCATTCCATTTTGGATGCGGCGCAAACGGCAAGGGCTCATTTTTGGAGCAGACCTTGTTCAAGTTGCTTGGGAGCTATTCCGCGAAACTGACCGACAGCCTGATTTACCTCGACAGGAAAGGCGTTGTCCCTCACCTCGAAATTGCCGGGTTGTGCGGAATCCGTTTTGCTCTAGGGGAGGAAAATTCCGAGGGGGGCGGACTCAATGAAGGGTTGCTCAAAAAGATGACCGGGGGCGACCGGCAGAAAGGGCGATTCCATTACAAGAGCTTCTTTGAATACGACCCGACCGCAAAAATCCATCTTGTCGGAAACCACCGGCCCCGGATCAGTGGCAGAGATGACGGGATCTGGCGACGCTTCCGGCTGGTGGATTGGCCGGTTTCCATTCCAGACGAAAAGAAGGATCTGCGATTGTGGGGAAAACTCGCCGCTGAATTCCCCGGCATACTCAACTGGGCAATCTCGGGAGCCCTCGCCCTGGGCGAACGTGGAACGCAACCGCCCCCAAGCGTCATTGTCGCAACCGATAAATTCCGAGCCGACAGCGATTCTTTCGGGGACTTCCTGCGGGAGAAAACAGCCGACGACCCCGAGGGCACCGTGACCAAGGCCGAGTTGTTCAAGGCATACCGGGACTATTGCGACGAGCAGGCCCTCGCCCCCAAGTATCGGCAGACCAAGCGCAAGGTTGGCTTCCTGATGATTGAACGCGGGTATGACGAGGGCACCCGGCACGAAAGCGCAAAAATCTGGATTGGAATCCGGCTGAAGGAGGCTTGTGGAGACGTATAACGCACTTTTCCCTAAACTTCTCTCGCGAGAGCTCCCTATAGAAAACTTAGGGGAAAAGTATGTTATCGGTCTCCCGATTGCGAAAGGGCACCCATGACAGCATCTTTCCCCCCGCTGCCAGTCCGACCGTCTTCCGGCGAATTCCTGCCGACGATCATCACCGATACCCGCGAGCAAGCCCCCCTCGAATTCCGCCGCCTGCCCTCCCGACCGGGCACGCTGGCAACTGGCGACTATTCCGTTGCCGGACTCGAAAACGACTTTGCCATCGAGCGAAAAAGTATTGCCGACCTCGTTGGCTCCCTGACCAGCGGGCGAGAACGCTTCATGCGGGAAGTTGACCGGCTCCGCTCCTGCCCGTTTTGCCGGTTGCTCATCATTGGCAGCGAGGCCGACATTGCCACCGCCCGCTACCGTAGCAATGCCAACCCGACCGCGATCATGCACAGCCTGTTTGCCATCGAGAGCCGGGGGTTGCCGTTTGTGTTCTCCGCGACAGCATACGAAGCCGCCGCCCTCATTGAACGCTGGGCATGGTGGCGAGCCCGCGCGGTCTTGCAGGCAGGAAACTCACTCATCCAAAAAAACGAACCATGAAAATGACAAAAATATCTCAGTCCACTTGGGACGGCATCCGACTCGGCTATCTGGCCGGCCACGGGCTCCGCGAACTGGCGAGGGCCGCAAAATTGAAGGAAGGCACCGTAACCGCGTATGCCTCCCGCAATGGATGGGCCGCTCTCCGCAAAAAGGGCCGTGACATCATTGTCCCGGACCCCGCCGCCGTTTCCCCCGAGGAGGCGATTTCATCCGTCATGGCGAAAAACCGGGAGAAATTCCAGACCGGCGCTGCACGAGCCATCACAAAAGCCGTGACCCATGCAGCCGAGTTGGATCCCCTCGAAGCCTTGGGAAACTCCCGCCGCATCAATGACCTTGTGTCCGCAGGATGCCGGTTGCACGGGCTTGGATCAGGAGACGCCCCGCAATTCGCGGTTCAAGTTTTGAACCAGTGGTGAGGCTTTTTACCGTGAAAGCGTAAAAATAGAAAGACCATCCGAACACCCGCTTTCAATGCAGGGCCAGATGGTCTTCAGCGGACCCGATGCCAAGTCCGGCACCGCGTCAAAGACGTTGGGTGATCCGAAAGCATCGAGTCCTGATCAAAGTAAAGTGCGGGGCGGTGGGAATGTCAACCAGCCTCCATCGCTTTGATCCTCGCACGCTTCAACCGGCGCGACATGACGCTGGTAAAACTGTTCGCGTCGGGGTGGACGTTCATGCCCTTTTCCAAAAGAAATTTGTGGATGGCGCGAAACTTGTAGCCCTTCGCCCGCATGATCTCAACCGCCCCCATCACCGTATCCGTGGGATACCTGCCAGCCGGGGGAAGTGCTTTCGCCGCTTGGATGAGTTCGTCTGAGTTCATGCAGTCAAAGCTTCCGGCATTCTCTGAGAAAGAGAAGTTTTTTCGCGGGGAGTCAGTCAAGACAACCCGCTTTGATTCAACAGGTAACGCGAATATATTCCCCAGCTTCATCCGCCTCATCACCGGGGGAGAGGTAGCCGATTGCAGCCAAAGGGCTCAAAAAGGGCAGTCAACGTGGCGTCACCATAGAAAAGCTGTTGACCGTATGTTGACACTTTGAATGCGTTTTTCAACGTATCGGTGCGCGATGGTGCGAAATGGTCTTTTTACCATGATCTCCTGTAAGTGGCTTATTTACAGGGTTTCCCCTCTGTCAGAGGGGAATGGGCAGGACTGGATTCGAACCAGTGAAGGCGTAAGCCAGCGGA
>CAZSDC010000150.1:0-7935 GCA_964605515.1 uncultured Chthoniobacter sp. | reverse complement strand
ACCGGCATGGGCGCGCGCATCAACACGATCATGCAGGTGGCGTATTTTGCGCTCAGCGACATTCTGCCACTCGACCAGGCGATCTCGGAAATCAAGAGCGCGATCGAGAAGAGCTACGCCCGCAAGGGAGCCGACCTTGTGCAGAGGAATTGGAACGCCGTGGACAAATCGGTTGCAGGGGTCCACGAGGTTGTTGTCCCGGATACCGTCACGGCCACGCGCCCACGTCCGTTCCCGATCCCTGTCGAAGCTCCGGAGTTTGTGCGGAATATCTCCGGCACTCTTCTGGCTGGCCGTGGCGACGGGCTGCCGGTAAGCGCATTTCCTCCCGATGGAGTCTGGCCGACTGGCACCAGCAAATGGGAAAAACGCAATCTGGCCATGGAAATTCCGGTATGGGATTCCGCGCTCTGCATCCAGTGCAACAAATGCGTGATCGTCTGTCCGCATGCCGCCATCCGCGCAAAATATTATCCGGAATCCGAGCTGGCCAACGCCCCCTCTGCTTTCCAATCGGTGGCATTCCGTTCGCCGGAAATCAGCGGGCAGAAATACACGATCCAGGTGGCGCCGGAGGATTGCACCGGATGCCGGCTCTGCATCAATGTCTGCCCCGCCAAGGACAAGACAAACGCGAAGCACAAGGCGCTCGATGCCGCCTCGCTCGAGCCGCTGCGGGATCAGGAGCGGATCAACTTTTCATTCTTTGAGTCCCTCCCCGCACCGGACCGGACACGTCTGAAGACCGACCTCGTGAAGGACAGCCAATTCATGACGCCGCTGTTCGAGTATTCCGGCGCCTGCGTGGGCTGCGGCGAAACGCCTTACGTCAAGCTGCTCACCCAGCTTTTCGGAGACCGGGCCATCATTGCCAATGCGACCGGCTGCTCTTCGATCTACGGAGGCAACCTCCCGACGACCCCCTACACGGTGAACTCCGACGGACGCGGCCCGGCCTGGGGTAACTCCCTGTTCGAGGATAATGCGGAATTCGGCCTCGGACTCCGGCTGTCTGTCTCGGACAAGGCTACCCAGGCAAAGGAAATTCTGCTGGCATCGAAGGATGCACTCGGCGGCGAGTTTATCGCGCCAATCCTTGATGCCGACCAGTCTACAGAAGCGGGGATTGCGGAACAGCGAGCGCGTGTCGAGGAACTCAAGACCAAGATATCCTTGGTTCCCGAACACCTCCGGCTGCGCCTTGCAGGACTCGCCGATTATCTGGTGAAAAAGTCCGTCTGGATCATGGGCGGAGACGGGTGGGCCTACGATATCGGGTTCGGCGGACTCGACCACGTGCTTTCGCTCGGCGAAAACGTCAACATCCTTGTCCTCGATACCGAGGTCTATTCAAACACCGGCGGTCAGCAGTCGAAATCGACCCCGATGGGTGCGGTCGCTAAATTTGCCTCCTCGGGAAAATCGAACGCAAAAAAGGATCTCGGCCTTTATGCGATGAGCTACGGAGGCGTCTATGTCGCCCGCGTCGCGCTGGGAGGCAAAGATTCCCAGACCGTCAAAGCCTTTGCGGAGGCCGAATCCTACCCGGGCACTTCGCTGATCATCGCCTACAGCCATTGCATCGCACACGGATACAATCTCGCGCACGGTCTCGAACAGCAGAAGCTCGCGGTGGACACCGGCTACTGGCCGCTCTTCCGCCATGATCCGCGACGCGCTGAAAGCGGGCTTGCCCCGCTGATCCTTGACTCGCCGGCACCGAAACTTCCATTGGCGAGGTTCACGGAAAACGAAGTCCGCTACCGCTTTCTCGAAGCCACGAACAAGGAACGCGCCTCGGCCCTCGCCCACACCGCACAGGATCAGATCACCTCGCGCTACGACCTTTACCGCCGCATGGCAACGAGCGGAACTCCCGAAAAATCCCTATGAATCTGAAAACCCAATACCTCGGCATCGAACTCAGTTCCCCGTTTATCGTCGGCGCTTCGCCTCTTGGCAACGACATCGACATGGCCCGGCGCCTCGAGGACAGCGGCGCTTCCGCGATTGTCATGCATTCGCTTTTCGAGGAGCAGCTCACCAGCGAATCATCCGCCATAACCGCCTTCACGGAGTCGATTGAAGAATCGAATGCGGAGGGCTTGAGCTATTTCCCGGAGTCCGCCGACTATTCCCTCGGGCCCGAGGACTACCTCAACCACATCGCTCTGCTGAAAAGCCGGCTTTCGATTCCGGTCATCGCGTCGCTCAACGGCCGGACTCCCGGCGGATGGGTCTCCCATGCGAAGCTCATGCAGGAAGCGGGAGCCGATGCCATCGAACTCAATATCTACGAGGTGCCCACAGATCCGAATGAAAGCGGCGCCGAAATCGAGGCGAGACTGCTCGAGGTCGTGTCCGGGGTCCGTGAGAAGCTCTCCATCCCCCTCGCAGTGAAGCTTGCGCCCTTTTATTCCTCGCTCCCGCACCTGGCCAAAAGCATCGGTCTCGCCGGGGCGAACGGGCTCGTGCTCTTCAACCGGTTTTACCAGCCGGACCTCGATATCGAGGATCTCAATGTGGAGCCGAAAATCTTCCTTTCGACCTCTTCGGAACTCCTGCTACGGCTCCGCTGGATGGCTGTCCTCCACGGAAAAACCCCCCTCTCGCTCTCCCTCAGCGGCGGAGTCCACAAGGTCCATGACGCAATCAAGGGAATCATGGCCGGAGCGGACACCCTCCAGACCGTTTCCCTCCTTCTCCGACAGGGACCGCAGGCTTTGGTCTCGCTCATCGCCGATTTCACGGCGTGGATGACGGAGCATGACTACAAAGACATTTCCGAAATGCGCGGGTGCCTGAGCCACCGGAATTCCCCGGACCCCGCCGCCTTCGAGCGCGCAAACTACCTCCGCGTCCTGCAACTCTGGAAAGTCTGATCCCACAAACGGCTTTCTGCGGGAACCGGAAAAACCAGCTCGTATTGCTGGTCCAGGTTGACAAGCCCCACAACTTCACAAGGTGTTCGCCGACCTGCAGGGGAAACAGCCTGCTGGACACGCCGGGTCCATTCATGATGTCGTTCTGGAAAACTATCTGAAATCCCACCCGTATCCACAGGCCGTGGAGTTCTATCTCCGCGGTCCGCCGAGGAGGAGCAAAGCCCGCACAAAAATGATGCCGGGACCGGGATCAATCCCTGGCAGATCGCCTACAACGAATTCTGATTCTGAAATACCGCCCGTAAACCTATCGGGATCCCTATCGCGATGAAACATTCCGTGCCAAGCAACGATTTTCCTCCAGTGGAGCTCGATTCCCGCGCACCCTTCGATGCCATTCGCGAGCTCTATCTTTATGAGGAGCCGAGGCTCTTGGCATCCATTCGCCGTGGAGACCGCCAGAATGCGACGCGGGTCATCAATCTTCTTCTGGTTCATATTTACAGTGCAGGGGCGGAGAGGAGCGAACTCCTCAAGGGGCTCTTGCTGGAGCTGATTGTGATGATGTCACGCGCCGCAGTTGAGGCAGGGGCTTCCCAGACCGAGGTGCTCGGGCTTGGCTTCCGACACCTTGTCGAGCTTGCGGAAATCGACGATGACGAACGCCTGGCGGGGTGGCTAAGGGATTCTGTTGTTCGAATTTTTGAAGCGGTTGAACGCCAGCAGAAGTTTGAAATGCCCGCCATTGTGGGACGTGCCCTGAAAATCATACGGGAGGAATCTGCCACGCCCCTGACAAGATCCGAAGTCGCGCGCCGCGCCGGTGTTTCCTCCGCGCACCTCGCTGAGCTGCTCCAGACGAGGACAGGAAGGTCATTCACCCAGCTGCTCCGCGAGGCGCGCATCGAACGTGCCTGTGAGCTTCTGAGAAGCACGGAGCTTTCGCTGGCAGCCATCGCCGCCGATTGCGGATTTTGTGACCAAAGCTATTTCACTCATGTCTTCCAACAGATGAAAATGGAAACCCCGAAACATTATCGGGACAGGTTCCCGGGGATATTGAAAACACAAAAAAATCCACCCTGAACACAAGACCCGGTTTCAGATTCAGCTACAGTGCGACCTTGATCCAGAACACTATGAGCAACATTACAAATCTCTCTCTCGCCGTCGAAAAAGGAAAACGCAACGATGCCAAAGCACTGACTCAGGCGCTTCTCGATGAAGGAATGGCACCGCTCGACATCGTCGAAAAGGGGCTCGTCCCCGGAATGAGCGCCATCGGCGAAAAGTTCAAGAACAACGAGGTCTTTGTTCCTGAGATGCTGATCGCCGCCCGGGCGATGAAGGAGGCTATGGGACTTCTCGAACCGCTTCTTGCCAAGGCGGGAATCAAACCAAAATACACGGTGGTCATCGGCACGGTACAGGGCGACCTCCACGACATCGGCAAAAACCTGGTCGCGATGATGCTCAAGGGCGCGAACTTCGGCGTCGTTGACGTCGGCACCAATGTTCCTCCGGAAAAGTTTGTGGCGGCCGTCCAGGAAAACGGTGCTGCAGTCCTTGCTCTCTCCGCCCTTCTCACCACCACGATGCCGGCCATGAAGGCAGCTGTGGAAACCGTGAGGGCGGCCGGGCTCAAGGATTTGAAAATCATGATCGGCGGCGCTCCGGTCACCCAGGATTATGCGGATGAAATCGGCGCGGACGGCTACAGCTCCGATGCCGCCAGTGCCGTGGATCTTGCGCTGAAGCTTCTCGGCGTGGAGAAGGCGTGAGCCTCTGCTCACCGCCTCCTCTGTCGAGGCGCCCTCACGAGAACTGCTGGAAAAAATGCAGGCGCCCGGACATCCTTTCATCCGCAGAAGCGGATGCGATGTGCCCAGCGTTCCTGGAAGCGAGGAGGACATCCTCGCGAAGGTGAACGCAATGACGAAAATCACCTGGAAATGACGCCTTCTCCCAAGATCGGCTTGATCGCCTGCCGTGTGTTCGAGGAGGAGATCCTGGTGCATGGCGCCGGGCTGTCGCAGATTCTGGAGACACGATTTCTGGAAGTCGGGCTCCATGACCATCCCGACAATTTGCGGAAGGCCTTGCAGTCGGAGATTGTTGCGTTCGACACTCTGGACGTGGAAGCGGTCGTTCTGGCATACGCCCTCTGCGGTCGCGGGACAGCCGGATTGCGCGCCAGCCGCCACCGCTTGGTGATTCCCCGCGGGCACGATTGCATAACCGTGTTTATGGGCAGCAAGGAAAAGTTCGCCTGCCAGCAGGCCGCCTGTCCGGATTCGTATTATTACACGCCGGGATGGATGAAGGCGAACCGCACGCCCGGACCAGAGCGGTTGGAATCGCTTCGCGCTGAACTCTGCGAAAGGTTTGAACCCGACGACGTCGAGTTTCTGCTGGAGTCGGAGAAGGCGAACTGGGCCCAGCACGGCCGGGCGGTTTTCCTCGACCTCGGAACTCCCGGAGCCGATGAAAAGGCGGCCTCTGCGGAGAGAGCCGCTTCTTCGCTCGGGTGGAAATTCGAGCGCCTTCCCGGAGATGCCACGCTGCTCCGAGATCTCCTTGCAGGCCGCTGGGACGACAACGACCGCTTCCAGATCATCGAGCCCGGCGCGCGGCTTGACCACGCGCCGGATGAAAGGATCTTTAAGGAAACCCCATAGGATTTTGAGGCGGGGAAATGCGAACTCAAATGACAATTGCGTATCTGGGCAGCAGACGGAGATTGCAGCAAAATGAAGGAGCAGCCTCATGAGCGCCAAGGCGCAGATTGAGATCGAAGGAGACCACCGGCGGATCACCGTGGAACGATTCGACGGAACGCTTGCAGAGATCTTGGCGGATTCCGGACACCCGCTCAATACGCGTTGCAACCAGCGCGGGATGTGCCGGGGATGCCATGTGGTGGCAACGGACGGGGTGCCCAGAGATTTGCTCGCCTGCCAGCATCGCCTCGCGGACGGAGACATCCTGCGCATCGCCATCCCGGCCCGCTCGCTCCTGTCGCACGCCCCATCGGTCGTAAGCGATTTTCAGACCGGCGTTCCCGTCGGCAACGACCCGATTTTCACCGGGCCCGGCACGCTGGGTATTGCGGTGGATATCGGCACGACCACCGTGGCCGTGCTCCTTGCTGAGCTTGCCGGCGGGAAGGTTCTGGCCAAGGCCACCGCCCTCAACGCGCAGGTTGCACGCGGGGACAATGTCCTCACAAGAATCCAGCTCTGCCAGGAGGACAAAACCAACATCGCCAAGCTGAGAGAAGATTTTTGGTCGGGCACCTTCCATCCTCTTCTCAACTCCCTCATGAAAGATTCGGGGGCCGGAATGGCCGACGTGGCGGGGGTTGTGGTCTCGGGGAACACGACCATGCTCCATTTGGCGTGCGGCATTGATCCAACTCCGCTCGGCACAGTGCCATTCACTCCCGCGTTTCTCGACCAGCGGGAATTCCCCGGCGATGTATTCGGGATGCCGCGTGAACTGCGTGTGATTTTTCTCCCCGGCATCTCCGCCTACGTCGGGGCCGATATTTCCTCCGGAGCCGCCTGCTGCGGCGTCCGCTACGGTGACCGTCCGCAACTGCTGGTGGATGTCGGGACAAACGGCGAGATCCTCCTCTGCAGCCAGGAGGGAAGCCTAGCCTGTGCGACGGCGGCGGGGCCGGCCTTCGAGGGATGCGGGTTGCTTTGCGGGATGCGCGCAGCCAAAGGAGTGGTCTCAAAGATCGCTTTGTCCGGAGATCCATTCCGCGTTGATTTCCAAACGATCGGTGGCCCGTGCGATACCCCTCACGGCATCACTGGCTCCGCCTATGTGGACTTTCTGGCCGAGGGCAGGCGGGGCGGTTTGCTCGGAGAGAATGGCCGGTTTGACCGGGGGATTGTGGCCTCCCGACCAGAGCATTTCCGCCAGGAGGAAAACGGGTTGAGTTTCTTGCTCGTGCCCGGGCAGCCGGATCTGCGCATCGGGGAGGTCGATGTCGCCCTGCTCCTCCAGGCCAAAGCCGCGATTGCGGCAGGCATCGAAACATTGCTCGCCATCCAAAACCTCTCCCCCGCCGACCTCGGGCGGCTTTTTCTTGCAGGCGGATTTGGACTGAATCTCTCAATTCCCAACGCGATCGCGTGCGGCCTGCTCCCGGGATTCCGCGTGGAGCAGGTGAGTGCTGTCGGCAACACATCCCTCGGGGGGGCCTATCTCGCGCTGCTCGACAAATCGATCGCCGCCGAGATGGGAGACCTCCATACCGAGGCAATCGAACTGAATCTCGACCCCGGATTCGAAGACCGCTATTTGGACCACCTGTCGCTTGCATGACCGGAGAAATCCGCAGGTTTCTCCGCGACTACAGGCGCGAGTCCGGCTTTCGCGCCATCGAGGTTGATGCGGCTGGCAAGCCTCGCGGCAGCATCCGGACAGGAAATGGCGGAGATGGGTGGAGATCCGCCTTGTTCGGTGAGGCGATCCGATGGGGCGAAGCGTGCGTAATGACCGATGACAGAGGTCTGGTCGGCTGGGGAATCCCGCTCATGACCAACTCTCTGGTGACCGGAGCGATCATTGTTGAAAATGTTGCTCTCGATGACGGAGACCCGGTCGAAATTTCCCGGCGCATCCAATCCGCCGCCGAGCACCTGCTCGCGAAAATGGAATCCTCCAACCTCACGAACGCCGAGTTCCTGAAAGGCCGGCGCGAGGATTCCCGGCGGCAACGGGAAAAAGCCGAAGCGATCCATGCCCTCAAAGACCGACATTACGACGGGATCCGCGACCTGTATCTCCGCGAAGAGGCGGGGCTGCTGGCCGCGATCAAGCGGGGTGAACGTCCCGCCGCCCGCGAAATCATCAACCGCGTCCTGGTCGGCATCTACCACACCGCCCGCTCGCGCCCCGAACTCCTGAAGAGTCTCGCCCTGGAGCTCGTGGTTGTGATGTCGCGAGCGGCGGTCGAGGCAGGAGCGGATCCCGCCGGGGTTCTCGGGTGCAACTTCGAAAGCGCCACCGCCCTCGCCGGACTTTCGGATGAGGAGGA